>NZ_BAVR01000018.1 GCF_000521465.1 Acetivibrio straminisolvens JCM 21531 | reverse complement strand
CTCACTCGAAAAACTTATTGTCTGCTGCTCTTCTCCACTTAATACAACCCTATGGGTTCCACTTGCTTTAAAGTTTGCACTCCCACCGGCTCCCCTTGTGAAATTCCCTTTCACTTCTAATGTCCCTGCTGTCAACTTATTTTCGTGACTTTTCTCACTTTTTGTCTCAAAATTTCCTCTTACTAATACATAATCTTCCTCTTCTGTCATCTCAAAGTATGAGTTTCCGCTTATCGTATAGTTCCCTGCTACCTCTAACCTTCCTCCGTTTACGTCCAGTGTACCTCCGGTCTGTATAAGGTCACCCTCAACTTTAAACCTATAACCATTTAAATTAATAATCCTGCTTTTTAAATTAAAGCTCTTATATACCCTATTTTCATATAACACCGTATTTGCAGATATACTTCCTGCACCTGTATTAACAATTACTCTTTGGCTTTCCAAAGATTCACTGCCTCCCGCAACTGCCTTTACCTCATATTCATAATCTTTACCCGCAGTCAATCCCGTATCGGTAAACTCTAGTGCAGTCACTTCAGCAGCCACCAGCTCACCATTTCTATATACGTTATATTTACTTACCCCCTGACTCCATTCCAGAATATCCTCACAGAATTATCGTTAATAATATCAGCATCCACATCCATAGGCTTACCCGGGAAGCTGAAAACTACCTTTTTCTCACTCCACGCTCCATAACTGTTACTAGCAAACTTAACCCTGACTCTATATGTATGACGTGTATTCTCTAAAAGCCTGTATGCAAATAACTTGTCTCATAAATATATACAGATTCAAACTCATCTATAATTAATTCATACCCCGCAGCTCTCGCTACTTGATTCCATGAGACCAATATACTTCCATCTGCATTTGCAACAGCATTTAGCTCCGTAATATTATTCGCAAGGGTCATAACTACAAGTTCCGTACTTCCTTCCGATTCATTACCTGCTTCATCATAAGCTGTTACATAATACTTATATGTAGAATTCTCGGTTAATCCTTCATCGGTAAAATACGGTTCGGTAACATCAGCATTTAGTTTTACTCCGTCTCTGTATACATAATAACCCTTTACCCCAACATTGTCTGTTGAAGCATTCCACGACAAAGAAACCGTTGTATCAGTTCTGTCTGTACTGATTAAACATTCCGGTTTTGATGGTGCCTCCGTATCCACCGGAGAAGGTGAAACTGTTGGAGTTGGTATTGGTGTTGTAGTTGGGGTTGGAGTTGAATCCGGCTCCGGTGTCGGTGTTGAAGTAAATTCCGGAGAAGGAAACGGTAAAGGCGTTGGAAACGGTGTTGAAGTAAATTCCGGTGATGGTAATGGAGATGACAATGGCGTAGGAGTAAATGACAGTGTTTGAGACGGTGACGGCGATGTTTCTTGTAAAGGTGCTACTGTAGGTGTTGCTGTCACTGTCGGCATCTCACTTCCCACCGGAGTTGGAACAATAAATCCCGAAGGTGTTACCAATTTAAATACTATATCCCCAGTTGCCTGAGATAGATTTACATTCACTTCTTTACTCAATGCCTGAACTACATCCGGATTAATAAAAATCGAAAGTATTATAGATAAAATAAGACAAGCCGATATTGTGCTCTTAGCAATTCTCTTTGTGTTCAATGTAATTCCCCCTATTTGAAAAATAATTAGTTAAATATCCCCTATAACACCAGATTACTTACAGAATCTAGATATCTATGCCAAATTACAAGACATTATGTAACTATTTAGAATTTATAGCAAAACAATATATTGGTCAATGCCTAATTCCCATCAATTACTCTTTTTATAAATGGAAAATTATTGTTAACATTCAACCCGTCCTCTAACAGATACATAGTGTCTCATTATCTTTCTCCACTATTTTTTCAATAATTTTCTTGATTTCATTTTTTACTACCACAAAATTCTTTCGTCTTTTTCTATCCATTATTTCTTTTTGACTCATTACATCAGGATTTATTTCCAACTCTTTCGAGTCTATCTCAACTCCATTCTTTGAAAAAAGTATCAAGTCCTTATGTACTTCATAGCCATGCTTGCTTTTCTTAAATACCAGTTGTACCGGACTAGTCAAAACATAATCGGCTATTTCATATGATTTCGCTGCATCTTCAGGCATAGGCTGAACTTTTGTAAAGAAAACTATGCACTCTTCATTTTCATTTATTTCAATCAATTCCTCAGTCCAGTCATATGAATTAGCAGTAGTAAAAGCCTTTAATGAACCGCCTTTCTTTATATCATTATCCCTGCAGTAATATATTTCATCTACACTAAAATCAAAAACAGTATAATAAAGTTCAGGAATCTCAGGTGGAATTTCAGGTATTTCTTTAGTATCTTGAATATACTCTTTCTTTGATTTTAAGGTAACTTTAGCTATAAGATCAGCTTTAGAAACGGCAGTTGCTTCATCCAATGTTTCATACCTTGTCCAATTAATCTCATATTCCTCTAGAGGTGTTACTTCTCTAAAATTCGGCAAATTAATTCCCACATAACTATTAACTTCACTACCGGAATCAGTTGTCAGTTTATTACATGCCGCTTAAACACTAATGGCACAAGTTATTGCTGCGACAGCCAAAAACTTTTTTTTACCATTGCATAAGCCTCCTGATTTTCATATTTAGGTACTTTTGTGTTGGAAAATAATTTCTATTTTATAAAATAGCATAAAACACCAAAGGATATCAATTCTAAAACTGGCATTTAACACCGACATTTTTCGACACAAACTAAAAAACTAATGATTTAAAAATTGATATATCTACTAAATGACATGTTCTGAATATATAGATTTACTCCAAAATTGCATTGATTGCCAATCCCGACATATGGTATAATTAACCGTAAAATACTAAAGGAGTAAAGGAGTATGTTATGAAAACTACATTAAAATTAATTATCACAATTAGTATTATTCTAATTTCCTTTTCTTCACTAACTTTTATGTCAAGCGCTGCCTCAGTCTACCAATATTTCGAGCAAGGAAATTCTTTGTTGGAATCCGGAAAATTTGAAGAAGCAATACAGAGCTACAATAAGGGCATTGAATTAGACCCGAATGTTCCCGTACTTTATTTCAATAAAGGAATCGCTTTGTACAGTATGGAAAAATACAGCGAAGCAATTGAATGCTACAATCGTACAATCGAACTATCACCCAACTTCAAGGATGCCTATCTAAACAAATCTATATGTCTACTGTTTACCAATAAACTTGAAGAAGCTCTTGAAGCCTCTAATAAATTCATTGAGCTGTCTCCCAACGAACCTAATGGATACACAGTAAAAGGATCTATTTTTGTGATGATGAAGAAATATGAAGATGCTCTAAATGTATCGGAAAAAGTAATTGCCATGAATCCCAACAATAAAAATATACTTTCCGTTGCATATTCCAACAAAGGCTATGCTTTGGCTTGGCTTAAGAAACCCGAAGAAGCTATCGAAGCATGTAAGAAATCTCTGGAGCTTTTTAGCAACAGTATCGACGCACGTATAGCCATGAGCTTGGCATATTCTTTTTTAGGTAATTACGAGGAAGCTATCAATTGGTGCGACGAGACTATCGAAATTAATCCCAACATGATTGAAGCATACATAAATAAATCTAACTTCCTAGTAAATTTAGGAAGATATAAAGAGGCCATCGATTACTGCAACAAAGCATCAGAATTAAACGTTGCTCAAAATCCTGCACACGAATCACTCATCCTTACGAACAAGTCAGTAGCATTACTTTTTGAGAATTATTACGAAGAATCCCTTGAAGCAGTTGAAAAAGCCATTGAGTTAGATCCCAAAAATGCTCTCGCATATGCCGATAAAGCCTATGTTCTAAACATGCTTGACCGGTATGAAGAAGCTCTTGTATTCAGCGACAAGGCAATTGAAATTGATCCTATCTTGGCGCAGCTTACGGTGCAAAAGGCTCTTCATTATTCTATCTTGATAGACTTGATGAATCAATTGAAGCGAGCAAAAAAGCCATTGAGTTAAATCCCGAAGACATTAACTTTTGTATTCAGGCGTACACAAATATTGGAAGTTCTCTATCCAAAAAGGAATGTTTGAAGAAGCTCTAACAAATTTAAATAAAGCTATTGAACTGCCATTAAAAAATCCAAAACTTCTTTCTGTTACCTATTCAAATAAAGCGTTTGCATTGATTGAGCTTGAAAGATTTGAAGAAGCTATTGAAAATGCAAATAAAGCTATTGAAGCAGATCCTGATAATGTTATGGGATTTGCCAACAAAAGTGCCGCTTTGTTAAAACTATCCAAGTACACTGAAGCTCTTGAGTGCTGCGAAGAAGCAATCAAGTTAAATATAGCTGATTACAATATATATAATAATAAAGGTCTCGCCTTCGAAGGTCAGGGTAAACTTGACAAAGCATTGGAAGCATTCAATAAGAGTCTCGAGCTCAATCCCGATTATGAAAATGCCCTAGACAACATCCAAAGAGTCTCAATTAAGCTTACTATAAAAAGAGTTATAATCATCTTTGTTATATTTGGACTTATCACTGCAATAACTATAGCTGCCGTAATTTTAATCATTTTAAGAAAAAGAAAAGCCAGAGTGCAAAGCACCAATCCACCCATGCCCGAACCGTTTCTCAATTATGATGAATTGAACCAAAAGTAAAGCAATTATCAATTTCTATATTTTGCCATGAATTTATCTTAAAAAACGGTTCATAATAATTAGCGTAGGGTTCATGATGGTTGAGCAAAGATCATTATAAGGTTCTTAAACTGGCTTTATGATGGTCGGCCAAAGGTTGATGCCAGGTTTTGCATATTTGCTTAAGCTTGGTATTAGCCGGCGGGAAGAATATTATATGTTCTGCAAGGCTATATTGTAGTAACCCCTAATGGTAATTTTCAAATTGCTTTTGATTATTTCCTTTTGTTACTGTAATATGGTCTCAAGGGATATATATTATTCGAGCTAAGATTATCAGAGGTTCCGCAGGCATTAATTTTGCATCCATTAGCTTACTAACTTGTGTGGTAATCCTTACTGGTATAGTAATCCCTGTGGAAGCAATATTATATGCTGGAGGTCTGTTGCAGTCGAAAGATTGCAACAGGTTTCTAAGGTATCTCTGATAGTCGAGCAAAGGTTGGTATGGGTTTTGGAATGCTTGCAGGCAGTCGAGAGATTGTTTGCAGGTGTGTAGAGATTTATATCGGCCGGAGCACAGATCATCATGAGCTCTATTTATTTTTCAATTTTCTCCTCAGGTCTGTACTCTATAAAAGGCTGATACATCATGAGTGCATGATTCTCCGTTACATATTCATCCTCAACAAGCTTTTTCTCCACGTTATAAACACGCCTTCGAATTTCATTGTGTCTTATATATCCGCCCCAATACTCATGGGTTATATTATGATTCTTTGCCTTTTTGGGCCGTCGGCTTCCCTATAAACCTCCAGTAGGAAAAGGTTTCTCCGGGATTTATTATAATACCGTCCAGACATTTTACCGCTGCACTCTTCCCTTTAATTTGGTTCAAATCTCGTCTCCCCGTATATATCAAGCAGTAGACCGCCGGATGCACCTATATTAATCCGGCATTTGCCCGTTTTCAAGAAAGCTGAAATATCCCCTGCGGCTAAAAATTATATGGTCTATGAGCTTTATCCCCAGAGTATCTCCCGCATCTTTAAGAAGCCTTGTCACATCCACATCCTCCTGACTTGGCACCAGAGAACCTGACGGATGGTTATGGGCAACTATAACCGCCGTTGCCCTGTCGGTTATGGGATCGGCAAATACCTCCCTAGGGTGGACCTGCACCTTGTTAACCAATCCAACCGACACAACCCTTGTGGCAATAACTTCACTGGCACCGTTTAGAGACACGCAAATGAAGTGCTCCTGTTTGCGGCCGGACATATATGAAATCAGCGGCAATATATCCGAAGGAGAAGTTATTTTAATGCCCTCCGGTCTAATTCTGCGCCTTGCGAACTCAAGAGATGCGGCAATAACCGCTGACTTTGCCGGGCCAACTCCCTCAATTTCCTGAAGCTCTTTGGCACTCACCCTGTCACACCCTTTGTCCAAGACCTTCAATATCCTGCTGGCTACAGTCATCACATTGCAATCTTTAGTACCGTTTCCAATCAAAACCGCAAGCAGTTCCAAGTCCGAAAGGTACCCGACACCCCTTTCCAGAAGCTTCTCCCTTGGTCTTTCAAACTTAGGCATATCACTGATTTTCTTCATTATCCCTCACCAATATATAATAATCACGAACAAACGTTCTTTAATTATTGTATATCTTTCTCAAGGCAAAATCAAGAAAAATTATTCCATTTTTGCAGAAATCAATGCGAAAGGTATTCCTTCATTACCTTTCTTGCAATGGAAGCTGCAACATCACCGCCGGAGCCCTCATACTCAACAATGACAGCGACGGCAATTTTTGGGTCTTCCGCAGGAGCAAAACCCACAAACCACGAATGTTCCTTTGCCTTCTTTTTTACCGACAACTCATTTTCAGCTGTTCCGGTCTTACCGGCAACATTAATTCCCTTGATTGCCGCATTATATCCCGTACCGGAAGTCACAACTTCCTGCATCATTACTTTAATTTTCTCGGCAACATCAGCTTCCATTATCCTGCCAAGTCTATTTACCTTTATTTCCTTACTCGATTTGCCCTCAGAATTTGTAATGCTTTTAACCAGCACCGGTTCCATCATGACGCCTTCATTGGCGATTCCCGCTGTAATCATTGCCATGTGAAGAGGGGTTACCAAAATCTTTCCCTGTCCAATAGCCGCCTCGGCCAGATCGGTTTTATCCATTTTCTCATAAGGAAATCGGCTTTTACTCATTGGAATATCAAAAGGAATTCCCATTTCAAATCCCGCGCGATTTGTTATATCCGTAAACTTGGTCATACCAAGCTCCGTCCCCAACTGGGCATATACCACATTGCTCGATACCGCAAGAGCCCTCTTCAAATCTATCTTTCCATGGGCTTTGCTTTCTGAGTTCCTTATTTCCCTTCCGTCAATAACAATAGAGCCACTGTCATCAAACACTTTATTTTCCAATCCGTTCTCAATAGCCGCAGCAGTAATCAGTATTTTAAAAGTTGAACCCGGCGCATACAGTCCTTGAACAGCACGGCAAAGAAAAGGTGCATCCGGAGATTCAACCATACTCTGCCAGTTTTTCTCCAGTTCTTTTGCATGGGGGTCAAAATTCGGGCTGCTTACCAAAGCAAGAATTTCCCCTGTCTTGGGGTCCATAGCCACCACAGCTCCCTTTTTCCCGTTAAGAAGCTCTCCCCCAAGGGCCTGGAGCTTATGATCAACGGTGAGATAGAGATTGTTTCCCTTTCGAGTGGGTAAGTTGGAACCGCTGACCATTCCAAACACCTGGCTTAAATCATCAACTCCCAACAACTCTTTATTGTAGGCGGCTTCAATCTGCGACTTGCCGTACACTTTTGAACTGTAACCGATTACCTGGCTGTAAAGTGACCCATAAGGATAGATTCTCTCCTGCTCACCACCCTTTGCTTCACTGTATGCAAGCAAAACTCCGTTTCTGTCATATATATTGCCCCTTGCCGTATTCTCCTCTATTTTAAATTGCCTTCGGTTGTAAGTATTGGCCATAAAATCCCGGCTTCTAAAGAGTTGAATATACGTAAGATATCCCACTATGATAAAAAAGAGAGAACATATTGCAATCAGTACATGAATAATCTTTTTATTTTCATCCATCAGCCTCACCGCCTACCCTGTCAAATCTCGGATTTGATATCACCTGAAGAATCCCCAATGCAATAAAGCTCGTTACAAGGGAGCTCCCTCCGTAACTTACAAAGGGAAGGGTTATCCCTGTCAATGGAATTAGCTTTATTACCCCTCCAATGATAATAAAGGTTTGCAATCCAATCATCGTCACGATTCCCAAACCCAATACCTTTTTAAACCTATCTTTAAGTCCAAGCACTATTTTAATTCCCCTATAGGTAAAGAGCATGCACAACAGAACCACCGCAGCTCCACCAAAAATCCCCATCTCTTCGCATATTGCAGAAAAAATAAAGTCGGTACTTACCGCCGGCACCATGTCCGGCCTGCCCATGCCTATTCCCGTGCCGAAAAATCCACCGGAGGCAATGGCAAACAAGGATTGAGTTATCTGATAGCCCTTATCTGTAATATCTGCCCACGGATTAATCCATGCATCCACTCTGACCCTCAAATGATAAAACTTGAAATATCCCAAGATTACACCGGGAACTATAAAGGCGGAATTTATCAAAAACATTTTCAAATCCTTGCTGAAAACATAGAGAACAACAAGAAAAGTCGAATACAACAAAAGAGCCGTTCCAAGCTCCCTCTGAAGAACAAGAAGGCCTATATTGCAATAAACAACAAGCATTAACAATGCTCTGTTTAAAAGTATTCTTAATCTTTCATCCTGTATGTATTTTGTCAAAAATAAATTATCCGGATTTTTAAAATATGCTGCCAGGAAAAAGACAAACAAAATTTTGCAAAGCTCTGACGGTTGAAAAGAAAAACCGCCGATTACTATCCAGTTTACCGCACCGTTTATATTCCTTCCCAAAATCAATGTTACAAGGTACAACGCAGCACAAAGAGATATGTATACATAGGCAAATCTATCCCATTTGTCAACTTTAATATATACATGATAAAAAGCAAAAAACATTCCTAGACCTACCGCTATCCATACCAACTGTTTAAGTCCCAGGCTTTCATTTAGGCGGTAAATCGTCATCAATCCAACACTCAAAAGCATCGATACTATCAAGATAAGATATTCATCCCACGGTCCCTTTTGATGATTGTAAAGCAGGCAGAACATATGATTAGAGTTGCCGCTCCTCCCACCGCCAATGTCATCCAGTTGTAGGGCGTACTGCTAAAAAACAAGAATAGATACCCAATAATATTAAATGCCGCTATTAAGTTTAAAGGCCGGCGGTACGTTATTGCTCCAAGCATTAGAATACACCTCATTTACCCATCGAAACAAACAAGAATTTTACATGTCCGATCTTAATGTTATCCCCATCTTTTAATGAAACTATTTCTCCTTCATTAAGCCTTGTGCCATTAACAAAGGTCCCGTTCTTGCTTCCCATATCTTTTATACGGATTGACTGGTCTTCAACCATAATATATGCATGAATCCCTGAAATAAACGGGTCTTTTATTACTATATCATTTTTATCATTGCGCCCGATAGTTACACTCTTTTTTAATGTATAATTTTCCTCAACCTTGAAGCTCAGCATCTCCCGCTGATTTATAAGCTTAAGGTACGGATAAAAACCCGTATTGTCAGTTTTGCTGACGCTCATTGATTTAATGTCAAGATAAATTAATCGTATAACCCCAAAAATAAACAGGTAGATAACCAATGTAAAAACAACCTTAACAAGAAGCAGTATTATTTCAAACATACCAAAGCCATCCCCATCTGCAATTATTTATACCGCAGGTAAACTCAAAACATTAGGCAGAGTTCACAAGACTTTTTCATAGCGTATATTGCAAAAAGTTAAACGGGTCATGGATATTAACTCGTTTAACTTTTTTAAATCATATGTACGAACAATATTAAAACTCACTGAAGCCGTCGTTATCGCGTAATATTAAATCCAGCATTAATTCCTCACAGGTACAAAGATTCTTTTCAATAGCCTGCTGACGAAGCACCAAGTACAGTTCAGCCATTGTAGCATTCAAATAAGGATGCACAAATATTATACCTATACAGCAAGCCAATAGACCCAATAAATACCATCCCAAAAATGATAGCTCCAATACAAAAATATTGAGTTTATGGCCATAAGTCATCTGCTCGCTTAATTCCAGAGCACGCTTATGCCCGATATTCGGGTTGTCGGCAAGGATATACGGAACCATCATATATGAATACTTTTTAATGATACCGGGAATTATGAGAACCAAATACCACAGGAAATTCATAACCCCTCTATAAAGCATGGGCCTTTACGACGTCCATGTATCTTTCCTTGTTAAACACATACCCCAAAACACTCAATTCCTCACTGCTAATACCCTCCAATTGCGCATTCTGCACAAAGAAACGCCTTCCGCCAACTTCGAGATGATACCCGATAAAAATTCGAAATGCTAAAGCCAAAAATACAAAAAAAACTACAATTAGCAAAACAATCATTGCTTCTTGAGGAGATAAAGATTCCACTAAATCGTCGAAGCCGCTGCTACCACCGCCACCATTCGAAGCTGCTACTCCTAAAATAAGACTTACCACCAAAGCTTTCCAGTACGATACCCTCAAAACTGCTTTTGCTCTGTTTTTCAGATACTCTCTAGTCCACATAATATCCTCCTAATGCTTACAATAATGAGATCTACTAATGTAACTATACAGCTCACTGTCTGCAGCAGCTTTACTATATAATACAATATTAAGATTATACCAGATATAGACCACTTTAACAATATAATTGCCAAAAACATCCTCTTATGCAGGACACATTCCGATAAGGGCTACCAAAGTCATGCCATTGACATAAGCATCAACATTCGTAATTATGTTAGTTTTCGATATATCCTTAATCGCCAGTGCATATACCGTACAGCATCTGTTTATCATATCATTGAGCACTTTGTTTACTTCCTTGTAAATCTTCCTGGTCTTTTTTACAAATTTAGAATCCAAAAGTATGTACGAACACCTTCTCATAAGTTCGTCCGGTGTACCCCTTGAAATTATACGCATTTTTTCGTTTATTATATGGGTAGATACTTTTAATTTGTTTTCTTTAAGAGTAAAGGCTTCAACTTTAGGAACTATACTCTCAATAAGGCTCTTGTCAAAACCTTTTTCTTCCGTATAGTAGAAAATTGCTTTTTCCTTCTCATCTTGAATTATGTCCATCCTTCTGTGATTAACATTCATCACTTCCGCATAATTACTAAGAACAAGGGAGTGCATAAAAATTCCGTAGCTCTTCTCTTCTTCATCAACATCCTCTGCTTTTTTAAGCTTACCATCAAGGTATATCTCCTCTACTCTGTATTTGACAGGTGCCTCACCAATCAATAGATTAGGATTGTCAACCCTTATCACATTATTTCGAGGGAATATATCTTGTTTCATTAGATCCGCTCCTTTCCGGGCAGTAAGTTAATAAATTCCAATCAAGCGCTAATAAAACTCCACACCTGTGCCGCCAATGCAAGATGCAGAGTCTTATAAATCTGCAAGGAAAATAGGGCTGTATTATTTCCATATTGAATGCAAAAAGGTTACTCCCTCTGTAACTATATCGTTAAATTTTAACTAATATTCATGGTAAATGGCAATAATAATTAACAGCGTCCGGCAACGACAATAGATTTTACTGTTATTATTAAAATAATTTAAAACAACAATAAATTACTTTAACAATTTTAATTCTATTATAAGAAATATCAATCTGTCAATTAAGGATTTGTAAACATTTTATTAATAAATGCCGCTTCAATTGAATTGGAAATGATTATTTGCGTAAAGCAAGTCGAAAAATCAGTGTCTAATGATATGTTCATGATTTTTAAGATGCTCCTGGCAGTATTCATAGTCACTACCGCATTTAAAACAGTATGCAAACTTGAGCTCCGGATACTCCTTTGACGTTCTGCCGCATATGCAGCAGGTGTAGATTATCTCCGGTGTCTTAACTGAAGATGCAATTACCTTGAATTTTCTGCGTCTTAGCTGTCTGTCAAGCTTTCTTACTCTTGGAGACAGATATACATCGAAAACCTCCTTTCCAAAAAATACTATGAAACTTGTGAAGGACAATAAAGCAACAATTCTCGTCTCCGGTCTGAAAATGATGGACAAGACTGTAAAGATAATATCGAACCAAGCCAGATACTTAATCTTGACCGGGATTATGAAAAACAGAAGCAGCTCATAATTTGGGTTAAGATAGGCAAAAGCCAGGAAAACAGACATGTATAAAAACTCCGAAGTTACCCTTCCACCCCAAAATTCACCCAAAAATGCAGCTGCAATTGCCGCCAAAACGCCTATAAAGTAGTAGAGATTGAACTTAAAGCTTCCCCAGTAGCGTTCAAGAGCCATACCGAATGTATAGAAAATATACAATGCAAAAATTACCCAGAAGCTTCCCACAAAAGGAACAAAAACAAAGGTCACAAGCCTCCATATCTGGCCTTTCATCACCAAAGAAGGCTCCAAAGTAAGCCAAGAAGCAATATATCTAAAATCACCAAAAAGACTTAATACAAAAACAAAGGCCGTACCGATTACCAAATATCTTGTTAAGTTTTTAACAGCTAAGCGGCTGTATTTTCGTTCCAGTCTATCAATCCAATTCAACCAAAACAATCCTTTCTGCACATTTTGAAAGTGGACACAAAATTGCCATATATTTTATTCGACACTCATATCAAAAAATCCTTTATAAAAAAATATTACTTATAGTTTTGCTCCAAGTTATAGTTAAACTCTAAGTTATAGTTTAACTATAACTTGGAGTAGAATTACAGGTTAGAAAATAAATATAAGTTTAATTTAAAATATAAGTTTAAGTAAAAATATAAGTTAGAATAAATTTATAAGGGAGCTAATTGAAGAAACGAGAAGCAATACCAATTGAGCTCCACATATTGTCAGAAAATTTTTGACTGCAAATTCAAAGGTATCTTTCTTCGTCTGCTTTTTTCTAAATAGGTTTATATTCTTCTTCACCGGTATAAGAACGATTAATGCCAGCAAAGAAATAAAAGGTATAACCCTGAAAACGCAAAGCAGTATTATGTCAACAAAAGTTATGTAATAGAGAGCTTCAAAAAGCCATAGAGCTTTTTCCTTTCCGATATAGATCGGCAATGTATAGCGCCTGTTTTCCATATCGTCCTCGATATCGCATATGTTATTTGCAAGCATTATATTTGCAATTCCGCAGACCGCCGGAATAGAAAAAGCCAGAATAAATAATACCTCCACAATATTCAGGCGCAAGAATAGCAATTGTCCCTCAAGAGTCAACGAAACAATATCCCTGTCATAAATATGTACAAATACAGCAAGAAACGTTATAACAAAGCCCATGAAGAATCCTGAAAACACTTCACCCAAAGGCATTCTGGATATCGGAAGAGGACCGAAAGAATAAGCAATCCCGACTCCAAAGGACATTATCCCTACCAATAATACAATAATATTTGTGTTTATATAAAGTAATACTCCAAATAATACGGCTATACCTAAAAGAAGCAGTATAACCGTAATTACCCGTGGTTCGCCTAGCTTATCCCGCACTATTGCATTGTGCTGTTCATAATTATATCCCTCTTTCTTTGCAGCTCTTTTATAATCAAAGTAGTTATTTAAAGCTGTCGTAACCATATCAAAACACAGAAGGGATATAAACACCAGTAAAAAGTTTTTAGCGTTAAACACATTAAAACGATATATTGCGTATACCGTACCCAGCATTAACGGCACCATACTGGCAATCTTGGTCTTAATCTCAACCAGTTTCAAAAAGCTGTCTATACGCATCAAGCAACTCCCCTCACAAATATGTTTTTTCTATAATAATACAATATATTTTTAAACGTTTAAATACATATTATTCCTAATCAGTGAAGAAGATTATTGAGCTGCGACACATGTTTTCTGTTTACGTCCAGTATCTTCTCAACAATCTTCCGGCTTTCATCATCCAGGTCTCCCCTTACAAGTTCTTCGGCCATTTTTATTCCTTTATTCTCACTCTCTGCAGCATCTTTTAAAATAAATTCCGTATCATCGGAAGTTCCTTTAAGCTTGCTCATTGTCTCAGCCATAGAGCCCATAAAGCCCGGTCCATCCACCGGAACTCCTCCTAAATTTTGAATTCTCTCTGCAATTAATGCTGAATTCTGCTTGTGCTCCTGTTGAATTCTTTGAAGTTCCTTCTTCATTTCGGGGTCTTTTACATGCTGTATAAACCTTTCATACCCGTGTATTGCCATATAATTTCCTTCAAGCAAGGAATTTAACTCTTTTATTACCACATTATCCTTATTGCCCACACCGATCATCTCCTCAAAAACAATTTTAGACTTAGTTTTCTCAAAATAACCGGCTTTATTCAAAAATCAAAGAATAATGTTGAGGTATTAGCTCATTTCCTGCCACTGCTGCTTTGTAATCAATACCTTTCTCGGCTTGCTGCCTTCAAAAGGCCCTATCACTCCGTTTGCTTCCAATTGGTCTATTATTCTTGCCGCCCTCGAGTATCCTATCTTGAACTTTCTTTGAATCAATGATGTCGATGCCTGCTCGTATTCAATTATCATATCTATCACCTGGGGGAGCAACTCATCATCCCCTTCCGAAAAAGGCTGGGTATCGTCAGCATGGCTGTCGATTTTATCAATGATTTCATCGTCATACTCTGCCTGCTGTGTGGATTTGAGAAAGGATACTATGTTTTCAACTTCAGCATCCGTTATCAGTGCCCCCTGAATTCTCACAGGCTTTTGCATACCAAGAGGATAAAACAGCATATCTCCTTTACCCAAAAGTTTTTCGGCTCCGGACATGTCCAGTATGGTTCTTGAATCAACCTGGGACGATACTGCAAAAGATATTCTCGAAGGTATATTTGCCTTTATGACCCCCGTTATAACATTGACCGACGGCCTTTGTGTTGCAATTACAAGGTGCATGCCTGCGGCCCTCGCCATTTGCGCCAATCTGCAGATACAATCCTCAACATCGTTGGGCGCAACCATCATAAGGTCTGCCAACTCGTCAATTATTATTACTATCTGAGGAAGAGTCTCTCTCCCCTCTTTTATCATCAGTTGATTGTATCCTTTAAGATCCCGCACACTGTTTTCCGCAAAAAGCTTGTAACGGTTTGTCATCTCCACTACCGCCCAATTTAGTGCTCCTGCCGCTTTTTTCGGGTCAGTCACCACCGGAATCAAAAGATGGGGTATCCCGTTGTAAATACTAAGCTCCACCACCTTCGGATCCACCATGAGAAGTCTTACATCGCGAGCCGATGCTTTATAGAGGATACTTGTTATCAATGTATTAATGCAAACGCTTTTTCCCGAACCTGTAGCTCCTGCAATAAGCAGATGGGGCATTGCGGCAATATCTGCAACCACAGATTTTCCGGCAATATCTTTACCTACAGCAAAAGCAAGCTTTGACGGATGGTTTTTAAATTCCTCGGACTCAATTACATCACGGAGCCAAACCGGGGTAACCTTCGTATTCGGTATTTCAATTCCTATGGCTGCCTTCCCGGGTATGGGTGCCTCTATTCTGACACCTACCGCTGCAAGGTTTAGTGCAATATCATCCGTAAGACTTACAATTTTGCTTACCTTGACGCCATAATCCGGCTGTATCTCATACCTTGTTACAGCAGGCCCTTCACTGATATTGATAATTCTTGCCCCAACTCCAAAGCTCTCTAAGGTTTCTATAGCTTTCGTGCTCTTACTTCGGAATTACAACCGGCCTCCTCGGACCCGCTTTTATTATCTACTTGCTTTAGAAGTTCTATTGGAGGAAACACAGGCTCTATGGTCCGGTTCAGATACCTGTTTTGATTATCCCTTCCAATTTCCTCATCTTCATCACCCTTTGCAATCTTGTCCTCAGCGCCATCAAAGTACATTTCTTCCATTTCATATGTGTCTTCAACATCCATATCCTCAAATTCTGTTAAATCTCTTATGCCTTCTTCCGCTTCTTCTATGGTGTCTTCCACACTTTCAGCTGTGTCCTCAAATTCCAACATCTCTCCTATGACTTCTATTTCTTCCGTGCTGCCTTCTGTGTTGTCTTCCGTATCTTCATCCATGTAATCTAATTCTGCCAATTCTTCCATCACTTCTACTTCTTCCATATCAGCTTTTGCATCTTCAACCATATCCGCAAATTCTATGAATTCTTCTATGGATTCTGCTTCATCTAAGTTGTATTTTTCATCTTCGTTATATTTCTCATCTTCTGTTATTTCTTCCGAGCTTTCTATATTTTTTATGTCCCCATCAAATTCTTCCGGTATTTTTGCTTCTTTAGCCGTATCTTCCGGCTTTATACTTTCAATCTCCCGTATTGGGCTTTCTTCGTATATGTGTTTTGTCTTATCGACATTGCTTCCTTGATTATTCGATTCTTTCATAGCTTTCATATTGTTATCAATAATTCTTCTAAACACATTTCCGGAATAATCTACAGCTTCAACCCAGCTTGCTACTCTGGCTTTGATATCATCCTCAGGAGAAATTTCTTTCTGTTCGCCCGAAGTTATCTTTCCTGCATAGACCAGTTTTCTGCTGGAGAAAGAATCGTTACCGGACCCTTGTGCAACCTTTTCGTCAATGACCCAATTATAGTTGTTTTTCCCGGTCCGCATATTGTCTAAATCCAAGTCTTGATCCCAATTGGCATCTCCACTTGTGCCAACTCTGCCATAAGGATAATCATGGGATTTAACTCCGGATGCAGTTTTCGGTTTTTTCCTGTTTTTGTTTTGATAAACCGCCAAAAGAGAAAAAACAGCTATGACAAAAACAGCTTCAATTGCAAGCACTTTAAAGAATTGGCCCATTGAACCTTTGGAAAACCAAAGTCCAAATACCGCCATTAAGGCTGCAATAATTATAAGCCTACGTTTTCTCCGGTTTTTTTGTATTCTTTTTGAATTTCGGGATTTTCTTACTCCTCTGGTACCCATATATTTGTCATACCACCTTTTTGGAAGACACACGGCCAAAAAAATAAGCCTGCAATTTGTATTTTATCATTCTAATTTTTTCTTCGTCAAAAAAAATCCTATGTCTTGAATGTAAAATTTACTGCTATTTTTCATATATACCTTTTTAAGCGGCACAGCATGCTACTGTACATTTCCTTCCTTAAATTGGTACATCTTTTCTCCAATGACATTTATATTTTCAGCTTTTTAAGCGCATCTGCAAGAGCTGTATTTATCGGTATGTCCTCATCCTGTTGTTTCAAGAAATTTCTAACCTCCCTGCTGCTTACCTGTTCTTGCTTGCGCTTTTTAAACGCCTCAAGCTTTTCCCGATAACCGCATACACAATAAAAAGTTTTGTTCTCGTCCTCACCGCGTATTTCCATCTTTTTATGACATTCAGGACATCTTGCATTGGATATCTGCGATACTCCTCTCCGGTATCCGCACTCCCGGTCTTGGCATATCAGCATTCTGCCTTTCTTGCCCTTTACATCCAAAAGGAACTTGCCGCACTCGGGACATTTCTCCCGCGTAATATTCTCATGCTTGTAGGATGCAGTACTGGCTATAACATCGGATACCAGTTTGGATGCATATTTCTTCATTTCCGAAATAAATATCCGTTCATCCACTTCACCCTTGCTAATCTTTGAAAGCTGTTGTTCCCACTTTGCGGTCAGCTTCGGTGACTTTAAGTCCTCCGGCACAAGATTTATCAGCTGAATTCCCTTTGACGTGGGAATAATTTCCTTACCGTTTCTTTCCATATAAAAAGAGTCAAACAGCTTTTCAATTATGTCTGCCCGTGTAGCAGGTGTACCAAGTCCGCTGCCATTATCCATTACTTCCCGGAGAGCTTTGTCATCAATAAATTTACCTGGATGTTCCATCGCAGAAAGCAAGGTGGCCTCGGTATATCTTGCAGGGGGCTTTGTTTTACGGTTCACAACCTTTATGGAATTAAGCTTTAATACAGCTCCTTTTTTCACATCAGGAAGAACTTGGTCCCTTTCTTCCTCATCCTCATGGTCCTCCTCAGCTTGACCTCCATAAACCGCCTTCCAACCCTGTGATTTTACTATTTTGCCTTTTGCCACAAAAATCTCTCCTGCTACCTCAACTTTTATTGTTGTTTGCTCATATTCAAACGGACGGCTCAGCACAGCAATAAACCTTTTTACTATCAAATCGTAAACATTGCGCTCATCCTTGTCCAGCAAGCTGAGGTTCACATTTTGCTCTGTGGGAATAATGGCGTGATGATCCGACACCTTGCTGTTGTCCACAAACCTCCGGGTTATATTGAGCTTGTTTTTCATAAGAGCCGCAACAAGGGCCGAATAAGGACCTACAGCTATGCTTCTAAGTCTCTCCGCAAGAGTTGGAACAATGTCTTCCGTAATATATCTCGAATCCGTCCTGGGATATGTCACAAGCTTATAAATCTCGTAAAGTTTCTGCATAATGGACAGCGTCTTTTTTGCAGAATATCCGTATCTGCGGTTTGCTTCCCTCTGCAGCTCGGTAAGGTCATAAGCCAATGGCGGCGGCTCATTTCTTGCTTCTTTTACAACATCTACGACTTTTCCCACCTGTCCTTTAATTCTTGAAACTGTTTCATCTGCTCGGGCACGGTCAAAAATTCTGGTCTGACCTTTTTTATCTCTCCAGTGAAGACTAAAACCGTTTACTCCTGCCTCAATTGTCCAGTAGTCCTTCGAAACAAAGTTTTTTATCTCATTCTCTCTCTGCACAACCATGGCAAGCGTAGGTGTCTGTACTCTTCCTGCCGAAAGCTGTGCATTATATTTGCATGTAAGAGCCCTTGTAACATTAAGACCTACCAGCAATCCGCCTCAGCACGGCATTGAGCCGATTTGTAAAGATTATCATATTCTTTCGCCGGCCGTAAATTATTGAACCCCTCTTTTATGGCTCGGTCCGTCTGAGACGAAATCCACAGGCGCTTTACAGGCTTTTTCCAGCCTGCCTTCATTATTATCCAACGCGCCACCAGTTCTCCTTCCCGCCCGGCATCCGTTGCTATTACCAATTCATCGACATCGTCTCTATTCATAAGTTCCCTTATGACATTAAACTGTTTTCTGGACTCTTTTATTACCACCAACTGCATCCTTTCGGGCAGCATCGGAAGAGTTTCCAATTCCCACTTTTTGTATTTCTTATCGTAGATTTCCGGATCAGCCAGGGTTACAAGATGCCCCAAAGCCCATGTAACAATATATTTTGAACCGAAAAGAAAACCGTTTCCGCCTTGCTTGCAGTTAAGAACTCTCGCCAAGTCCCTGCCAACAGAAGCTTTTCTGCCAATACTAAAATTTTACCCATTACAAAAATCCTTTCTTTCGCCTTTTGATTATGTTAAAATCGCTAGAATCACTTTTTCGATTAATATAAAACTTTCGACACTTCGGTATCTACTATATCACAAAAAATCATTTCCTACAGCATATTTCCATTGTCTCTAACGCCATAATTCGATAATTTTATAGAAAATATGCTATTTTTATAATTTGATGTTGTTATGAGTTCTATATGATGCTAGAATTAGAATATAAAATGTATGGGGAGGTAAATCATGTCTGAAAACTTTTTTCTACCGACAGTCTACTACCGAACAGTCGGAATCTCAAAGCAATATTCCTTTGGAGTATACAGAGGAATCTTCTAATTTATTCCTAGGAGTTCTAGGCGGCTTGGTTGCTGCTATTATAGGCGCCATCTTATGGGCAGTAATTGCAATGCTTACAGGTTATCGGTTCTCATATGCCGCTATAGGATTGGGCTGCCTTGTCGGTTTGGCCGTGAGATTATTAGGGAAGGGTTCGGAACTCCGTTTCCGTATTGCCGGTGCTCTGTTATCTCTATTTGGATGCTTTTTAGGCAATATCTTTATCATCTATGCACTTCTTGCAAAAGAATGGGATGTATCATTTTTCCAGATAATGGGGACTGTCAGTATTTCAGAAACATTACTATACCTTAGACTGACATTCAATTTAAAAGACGTGCTATTCTACGGTCTGGCTTTACTTGCGGGCCTCAGAATGGCTGCCAGCGATTATTAATTAGCGATTATTAATTAAAGCTCATGAGTTTTTTCGGCCCATGAGCTTTTATTCATAACCATAACACCATCCTTGCCTTACAGCATTTTAAACACTTCCGAAAGCTCTTTCATCTTTTTATTTCTCGGAGTATAAGCAGGAACTCCCACCGGTATCAAGCTTATAAACCGATCGTCTTTATCCATTTCCAAAATCTCCTTTATCCTCTCTGCCGCAATTGCAGGCTCATTCATCCAGCATGCGCCATATCCCTTTTCCTGCACTGCAAGCAACAAATTCTCTACTGCCGCACCAACCGACAGCAAATCATAGTTGGCAAAAAGCTCCATAATATTCTTCTCATCCAAGCCTTGTTCTTTTAGTGCAAGCACCATCGTTTTGTCGTGGAATTCAGCTTTTGTCATAAACACCGCTATCACTAAAGGAGCCTTGGCAAAAAAGCTCGCCGCTTTTCTCTTTGAATTTAAGTACTCTTGGGATAATTCACTTTTTTTAATCTCCAGAATCTTATCAAGCTCCTCAATCACTGCAGTTTCAATTCTTTTTATTATATCTTTATTTTTTATCGCTACAAATTTCCAACATTGGCTGTTACAACCGCTAGGAGCCATTACAGCTGAATCTATGAAATATTTTATGTGTTCATCGGGCACATCTATATCCTGAAACTTTCTGATACTTCTTCTTGCCGCGGCAAGATCCAAAAACCGTTCACCGCATCATCTCCCCTACATATATTCTGCAATAATCATTTTACATTAATTTTGGATATTGCAAAATATATAGATTCAATAAAAAAATTTATTTTTCAACTTTAAATACTTCCACATCCTGATTGAGCCTATTTGCAAGGCCATGAAGCTCCTGCGCCATTACAGAGAGCTGCCGCACATTTTCTGCCTCCGTTTGAACAGATGCAGTTATCTCCTCTGCTGAAGCCGCAACCTGGCTAAACACATCGGAAATATCCCCGATTCTTTCTATTATAGTAGTCTTCTCCTGCGATAAACTTTTCACCGATGAGGTTACACTTTCAATTTGAGTAATTACATTATCTGCTTCAACACGTATATTATCATAAGAACTGACAGTATACTTAATTGTCTGCATCTGATTGTCCAATTTTTCAGAAATAATCCTGATGTTGCCAAATACTTTCTCGGTATTTCTCGTGATATTGCTAATAAGCTGATTAATATTACCAGAATATCCCATTACCTGAGCCGCAAGTTTCTTTATCTCATCTGCTACAACAGAAAACCCTTTTCCTGCTTCTCCTGCTCTTGCCGATTCAATTGAAGCGTTTAGGGCAAGCAAATTGGTTTGTCCCGCTATGCTGTTTATAATTTCGGTTATTTTAGTTATTTCAAAAACGTCTTTATTTAAGGACTCTACTTCTTCCATTGTAGAACTGAAGGATTTCTTTGTATCTTCCACTGATTCCACCAGATTCTGAAGAGAAATGTATTCCGCATCGGTAATTTCTTTCATTTTGCTGTTGGAATCCAAAACAATCCCGGTTTCGTCCAGCATTCTGTCCAGTTTGTTGCCGAAGTCCTCCAGGATCTGAATGATATATTGAATGTTTGATGCCTGATCTGCTATTGAATTTGTTACATCTTCTATATTTTGAGAGATCTGTTCACCGGTAGTCCCAGTCTCTTCGCTTGTATAGGCAAGTTCGGCAGAAAATTTGTCTAGCATGCCCACACTGTCTTTTACGGTTTTTACGGTTTCTCTAAGCATTGATATGGATGTATTGAGTGAATTTGCGAGTTTTCTTGTTTCATCCTTTGCCTTACTGTAAAATTCAACAGTAAAATCCCCCTTTGAGAAATCGTCAAGCTTAAAGATAATACCTTTTATCGGATTTATTATTGATTTTGCTACTACAAAGCCTATAATGACCGCAATAACCCCTATCAACACCGAAATCAGAATAGTTTTTGTCAAAGCTCTTCTAATTTCATTATACATTCTCTCCAAAGAGATACCCACATTAAGGCTCCCTGACTCTATCAGCTCCGACGAAAAAGGAATTGATACATTATATACTTTATGACCGCTGTTTGTTTCTGAAATGAACCCTACTGTAGCAGATGTAATAGCGTCAATTTTGCTTTTATCACCGCTGAATTCTGTTGCTCCGGATACAGCATCAACATTTCCGGACGTAGAATTGCTGTTCTCCAAATTATCATTGGTTACCGCATCATCGGAAGATACAAGTACATTCCTTTTATCGTCCGTAATAGACATGTATACGACGTTCCCATTGCTTTGCTGTTTTAAATCCTTAAATATCTTCTCAATTCTATCCGGTTCGGTAATATTATTGCTTATAATCTCTCTTTTAATGGACGTAACCAGCGCTCTTCCGTCACTTTCCATTTGCCTTGTAACTGCGCCTTGTACCACATAAAATGCAGCTATGGGAAACAATACAGTACATATAGCAGATATTAATATTACTGTGCCCAACATTTTCTTCGTCAAAGAATCGAACACATAAATTACCCCTTTCCGGTAATAAATTTATACTACAATCCTGCAACAAGGTTATATTCTCAGAAAAGTTGCTTTACTTAATTTTATCGGTCAAACCGCATTAAAGCTTTATCAATTTCTGCGTGCATATAGGGTAATTTCAAAAGGTGATTTTTCATAGTTCATCCATATTATTTAGGGCACAGCTACAACCATTAAAAGTCTCTCAAAAGTCCAACTAATTGTCCTTCCTAAGCGCTCTCCTGTTCCCGTCTTTATCGACTATAACCACAGAGTCAAGAGTTGCTTTAAAATTATTTCGGAAAATTTTAAGGTACTCCTGTCTCAATCTCTGTTGTTCTTCCTTTTCTTCGTCTGTAAGACCAACGGTTTTCGACTTTCTGGAAAGCTCATTTATCCTGTTTATCAACTCCTGATAATCCATGATTCCGTTCTCCTTTCAAAATGTAAATATGGGTTCTGTATAATAAGTTTAAGTATAATAAATTTTTGCAAATTTACAAAGCTTTTTTCTTTAAATATTTCCGGAGCTTACAAAATGAAATTTATGGGCTCCGTTTTTCGCCTTTTTGCAATCACCTCTTGAAGCTGCAAATATAAAAGTAGTATAATATATTTAAAACATGTTTACTTTTTAAAATACATACTCGAAGAGGGTTATTTTTTTAATCATAGATTGTTAAAAAATAAACCATCTAAAGTAATAGCAATAATTAATATAAAGGAGAGTCAAAATGTATACTATTCAAACGCTTAACAAGATTTCATTAAAAGGCTTGGAACTTTTTCCAAGAGATTCTTACGAAATAGCTACCGAAATATCCAATCCCGACGCGATTCTTGTAAGAAGCTTTGACATGCTCAATATGGAATTTCCGAAAAATCTCAAAGCCATTGCCAGAGCAGGTGCCGGAGTCAACAACATCCCGGTGGAAAAGTGTACCGAAAAAGGAATAGTGGTTTTTAATACCCCGGGTGCAAATGCAAATGCCGTAAAAGAACTTGTTCTCGCTTCATTGTTCATGTCATCCCGCAAGGTGTACAAGGGTATTTCCTGGGCTCAGTCCCTCAAGGGCAAAGGTGATGAAGTGGCCGGATTGGTGGAAAAAGGTAAATCTCAATTTGCAGGACCTGAAATAAAAGGAAAGAAACTTGGAGTTATCGGCCTTGGCGCTATAGGTGTCATGGTTGCCAATGATGCTGTTTCCCTGGGTATGGAAGTAATCGGTTATGACCCATTTATTTCCATAGATCTGCCTGGGAGCTTTCCAGCACCGTTGAAAAAGCAGTAAGCCTTGACTATCTGATTTCCACCTGCGACTACATAACTATACATGTACCCTATAACTCCAAAACCAGCGGTATGATAAACAAGGATAAATTTGAAATAATGAAGAAGGGTGTAAGACTTCTGAACTTTGCAAGAGGCGGGCTCGTGGTAAACAAAGACCTCCTTGAGGCAATAGAAAACGGAACTGTTGCCTGCTATGTTACTGACTTCCCCGAAGACGAACTGCTTGGCAATGACAATATCATTACTTTACCGCACCTTGGAGCTTCAACTCCCGAATCCGAGGAGAACTGCGCGGTAATGGCAGCAAGTCAGCTCCGTGACTTTCTTGAATTCGGAAATATAAAAAACTCAGTAAATTTCCCAAACTGTGAGCTTCCCTATACAGGAAATGTCAGAATACTAGCCGTTCACGACAACGTACCCAACATGTTCGGCCAGATTACTTCCCTCATCGCCCGCAACGGAATCAATATCGGCGATATGATAAGCAAACACAAGGATAAAATCGGATATACAATTTTAAATATAGAAAGTCCCGTTTCCCCCGAGATTGTCGAAAGCATAAGGGCAATACAAGGCGTTAGAATGGTAAGAGTAATTGACAAAAAATAGATAAATTAATATAGATAAGCGAAAAACTCAGGGATTTGACTCCCCTGAGTTTTCTTATCTTACTAGAAAAACTGAAAAGCAAATTGCCCCACCGTCACAAATAAAATGATTATAAGAAAAATAGTCCCAAGAGCAACTGCAATTCTTGCAAAGGGTATTTTTCGATTGAAAGTAAGCATAAGCCTGTAGGGAATCTGAAAAACGCAAAACCAATATAATAAGACACCTGCTTTGTTCATACTCCAGGCAGCAAAGATATTAAAATCACTCATGTATATAAAGCTCCTTGTCATTCCGCATGTCGGACAGTTATACCCGTTGCTGCCCTAAAAACACAGGGTATTCCAATCCTGAAAAAAAACCCGCCCAATTTAAAAGCAGTTGTCTCTCCGTTTGTGACCATCAGGAAAGATAAAATCACCGGAAAAAAGCAGAGGAATAAAATTGACAGATGTAAAATATAATCCTCATTTAAAAACCTTTTAGACTGACCTTTGGCACGTGTCTTAGGCATTAATTGATTCCTCTTCCTTCCAGAAAAAGTTCAGGATTTCCGGGAATTCCGCTACAACCCATAGGATTCGTAATGTAAGCAGCATATATAAGAAGGGCAACAGCTGCTCCCACTGCTACAATACCGAGGATAATCCCGACCAGTGACATAGTACCGCCTGTCTGCGTACCTTGGGACTTTTTTATCTTATATCTTGCCAGAATTCCGAAAGCAATGGCAGTTGCTCCGGTTATCCAACCAAGACAAAAATATATAAGCGGTATTGAAATAATACCAAGTACTAATGCATATTTGGCATAAAGATTGGTTTTAGAATCCTTAAATTTTTTGACTATCCCCAAACCAAAGGGAGCTCCGCAACCTCCACATGAAGAAGCAAAATCTTCATTAAGAAAATTACATTTAGGACACCTCTTCATTTATAACCCCTTTCATACTATCTAACCGAAAATTCACCTTCATTATACCATCGTTGTATAGATTTAAAAAGCATTTCATTTTCATGACTTTTGACATAAAAACGAAATGCCGCAGAAACCAAACTCAGATAAGCTATACTAATTCTTTTATACTCATTAGAAATAAATTTCATTGTATTCTTCATTAAACATTTGTACAAATCCTCGCCAGAAAAACGGAAAAACCAAAACAGAAAGTAATGTCAAAAGAATTCCTATGAAACCCAATATAATCCCGGCCAGTGCCAAGCCGTCTCCCTTTTCCAATCCCATTGAAGCTTGTATTTTGCTTTTTGCTATAAAACCAAACACTATAGCCAGCACTGAAGGTATTATGGCAACAAGACCACAGCAACACATAAAGGGAAAGGATATAACTCCAAGCACCAATGATGCTATTGCATAACCATTGGTTTTAACCTGTTGGTGCTGATTAATTCGGTTATCTATATTATACTCTATTTCATTACTTAAAAGAGAACCACATTGGCTGCATACAGCAGCAACATCTTCATTTAACTTACCACAGTTTTGACATAATTTCATTAGCTACCCCCCTGTCGGATTCCACAATTATCTTGATATACATGTTAATTCTATATGAACTTTCCGCTTTTTTCAATATAGAATTTCCATAATTTTTTAAGTCAATTTTTTACACTAAATAATTTTTCATAAAAAATAAGGAGCTATTTTGCCCCCTTTCAGTTTTTTCTAGAAACATATAAGCTTTGGATATTTCTTAAATCAACACCGAAGTAAATCCAGCGAAAACCTGTACATCTCCATCCTGCCGCCGATCTTCCTCCGACGAAATTCAGCCATGCCCAGAACCTTTCACCGGTATTTAGCCATATAAAGACAAACTATTGGTACAAGGTCTTATCGCTCCAGAGGCAACTACCAGCATGCTCGGTGCCTGCGACTGCTGAGGCATAAAGGAAGGCGGCGGCCCCGGAGGAGCACCCGTCGATGTCCCCAGTGTTACACCCGGCGACCCGGCAGGAGGCCCAAAAGGCGGCAGGAACTGTCCATAAGCCTCAAGTCTATATTTCGGATATCAAAAAAGAGCAGCAAAACACCGCTACATGACATTAGTATTTGCCAAAATCTTTGTTGTCTAGAGATATTATAGCTTTTGAGTCAGATTCCTTATTCTCTTTCCCTTTATGTTTTGGATCATCTAAATGTATATTCATTTTTTGCTCAACCATATCCTCAAGCATTCTCATCACTTCAGGCTTCAAACCATCAATCTTTGACGATTCTACAGAGTTTGCTTTGAGCTTGAATCTGCTTAAAGAGTCTTTTAACATATTTGCCTGCCTTGACAACTCTTCATTTGCAGATGCGCTCTCTTCCGCTTCCACGGAGTTTGTATGTATTACTTCCGCAACTTGGGTAATCGCCTGATTTACCTGTGAAATTCCCAAATCCTGCTCCTTGGATGCCGCTGCTATTTCTCCTGCCAACTCGGATGTTTCCGTTACACCGTCAACTATCTTGTTGAGTGCTTCAGCAGTTTCGTGGGCTATTTTAGTTCCGGTTTCCACAGTTCTTATAGAGCCTTCTATCATTTCGGTCGTCTCCCTTGCTGCTTTAGCACTCCTTTCAGCTAAGTTTCTGACCTCTTCCGCAACAACAGCAAACCCTTTTCCGTGCTGTCCTGCCCTTGCTGCCTCTACCGCTGCATTTAGCGCCAATATGTTCGTCTGGAACGCAATATCATCTATTACCTTGATTATCCTTGAAATATCCGATGAAGATTTATTTATATTCTGCATTGATACAAGCATGTCTTCCATATGACTTTTTCCCTGAACAGCATTGTTCTTTACACTCAATGCCACTTCATTTGCCTTATTTGCATTTATTGCATTCTGCTTGGTCTGAGCTGCTATCTGTTCCATCGATGATGTTATTTCTTCTATTGTACTTGCCTGCTCGGCAGTTCCCTGGGACAGCGACTCACTTGATACCGCTACCTGTTTGGAGCTTGATGCCACCTGTTCGGCTGCCGCTGTTACTTCCCAAAGTATTTCGTTAATATTGTCAATTGTCGTGTTCAGATTATCTTTTATTATTGCATTTTCTCCCTTATAATCTCCTTTTACAGAGACATTCAGATTACCCTTTGCTACTTCCTGCAAAACATCTGAAGCTTCCCTTATGGGCGCAATGACTGCATCAAGGGTCTTGTTTATGCCTCTTAGCAGCTCCTTCCATCCTCCCTTGAATGCTTCCTCGTTTCCTCTAACGCCAAGCTTACCTTCCTCAACTGCCTGAGTTATCGAATCAATTTCATTTTTCAACTCTGTTAAGTTTGACACCATCACATTGAAGGCTCCTGTCAAATCTCCGGCATTCTTTCCGTTTTCTTTCAAGATTCTATCTTGGCTGAGATCACCCTGTGCTATCTTTTCTGCCATACGGGCAATATCTTTCAGGTTTTGCTGCATTTTATGGAACGCCCGTGACAAATTTCCGACCTCGTCTTGAGTTTTAATTATGTTTATTTCTGCCGAAAGATTGTCTTCCGCTATCTGTTCGGCGACATCCGTAAGCTCCTTAATCGGGCCTACAATACTTCTAGTGATAAAGAAAATAATAACCAGCAATGCTACCAATGCAACAATTCCCAAGACCAGCGATGCATTTCTAATCATGTTGGCTTTTTCCATAACTTCGCTCATTGGAGCTGTTATAACAAAAGACCAAGGAGTCTTAGTATTTCCAAAGCTTATCGGAACATAAACCTTATAAACCTCTTCCTGCAATATCTCACAAAATTCTGTGCTGGTATATACGCTGCCGTTTTTTATTGCTGCTTTCGCCTGTTCGTCAGCTATAGGTGTAAAAATATTTTCTTCCTTTACATCCGCAACATATACACCGTCATTGGCAATAAGCGATGCATACCCTCTTTCATAGGGTTTTATTTTTACAATCTTGTCCTGAAAAGTTCCCAAGACAACGTCTACCCCTGCAACGCCTACAAACTGGCCGTTGTATTTTATTGGGACAACAATACTTGACATAGGAGCATATTCACCGCCAACCGGATACAGATAGGGATTCGTAACAGTTTCCTGTCCGGTTTGCTTTGGAAGATTGTAAAATTCTCCGGTCTCATAATCAACTATTGCCACTTGCTGTATGCTGCCGGTATCTCTATTCCAAAGGGGTAAAAACCTTCCTGTTTCATCATATCCGGGCTTGCCTGCATACTCCGAATCTTTGCCGTCAAGGGCATTGGGTTCCCATAATGTCCATACTCCATTAAAACTTTCTTCCTTCTCCAATACATTTCTTAATATACTATTCATTACATTTCTGTCAGGGATACTATTAGCCCTCATTGCTTCGAAAGTTTGAGCCAAAGTCCTGGCAGTGTCAAGCGGAAATTCTATCTCTGCTTTCACTTCATTGCTGTATCTGTAAGCCATTTCTTCAACTTTGTCAAATCCCTCTTCTAAAGCCATATTACTTGATAATATATAGCTTATAATGATTGTTGCCGCTAAAGCTATAGCAGTAACACTGCCAATGAGCACCATCATTTTTGCTGTCAAATTCATTTTGTTAATCAATGTAAATCCCTCCCTGGATTCTTGTTTGGTTTTTCGATTTGTCGAAAGCTCCTTTTGGGTTGAAGTTGTTTAGTATGAATTTTTATAGATTCAAACCGATGCCAGGACTCTAATTCTCTCCGGTTTCTTTAATATACATTTCAATTTATTATACATTTCAATTTATCAGTGCTCTATGTTCGCAAGAACGCTTTCAAGAGTATTGCCGGTTAGTAATCTCTCACAATCTACCAGTAGTTTTATCCCGCTTTCTGTCTTACCTATTCCATTTATGTATTTTTGCTTCCTTTCGCCGTTTATTTCAGGCGGAGGAACTATATTCTCCTCACTTATTTGCAGGACCTCCGCTACTGCATCAACAATGAGGCCGACGGAAACCCCTCTGATGTTGAGTACGACCGTACAGGTTCTGTCATTATACTCCTTTTCCTCAAGCCCCAACATCAACCTTACGTCAATAACCGGTATTACCTTACCTCGTAAATTAATTACTCCTTTAATATGCCTCTGCATTTCAGGAACTTCAACTATTTTCTGAATACCGACTATTTCTGTTACATAATTGATTCCTACGCCATATTCTTCGTTGCCAAGTAAAAAGGTAAGATATTTGTCTTTCTGCGTATCTTCGTCAAGCTCCAAAACTGCATCTTGAATATCGGGCATTTTTCTTCTCCTTTCCTTTGCAATTACAAACTATAATTACTCGCTGGAATTACTTCGAAACTGCCAACATTCAGATAGTATTCAAGTTCTTTATCCTGCGAAATTAAAGCTGAAACATTTTATCTGTAACTATGTAAGATTTTAGAGCCCTAGACATTTGTTACACTGGTAAATATCGTATTTTATTATTAATTTCTTAACAATAATGGTTGATTTTTTTTAATTTTATGTATATAATTCCTTTATAGGCGCCTATAATACAAAAAATCTACTTATATGTTCAGTATTGAATCGTGCAGGGCAAGTTTTTTAAGTATATTGGTTATCAAGTTATAATCTTCAAGCTAAATTTTTTATGTTTTAGAAGTTCGGTGTAATAAAAAATGCTTTCATAAATAGTTAATCAACAGAAAATTCGAATAACCCCAATTAACAAATTCGGGGCTTGGGATTTTTTGTCGGTTAATATCGGATTGAATCACTTACGAAACATGTTTCGAAGGACTATTTGTTATACGAATGCAGTTATAATTACTTCTATCGAATAACGAGAGGACGGGATTTTTAATAATGTCAACACAACAAAACTTGTTTTTTGATTCAATGATTGATTCTACTACTGCCAATAGCTTTAAATCAAACAAAAATGAATGTTTACTTAAAGAGCTTGATAGAATTTATGAAGATTTGTATGACAAACATCAGCATTACCTTGGGTATCCATTCAATTTGAGTCTGGAATACTCCGAATTAGGTAAGTTTCTGAATTTGCAGCCCAATAATCTTGGTGACGCTTTCTATTCTTCCACAGTCAATATTGACACAAAGAAGCAAGAACGGGAAGTTTTGAAGTTCTTCGCAGATGTATACAAACTTCCATGGGAAGAAACTTGGGGTTACATAGGAAACGGCGGCACTGAAGGCAACCTCTGCGGTATGCTGGTTGCGCGCGAACGCTATCCTGACGGAGTGTTCTATTTCTCCGAGGCCAGCCATTACAGTATAAAAAAGAATGCGTGGATATTGGGCAAGCCGGGAGAAGTAGTTCCATCCCAGCCCAACGGCGAGTTTAATTATGATGCTCTAATAGAGCGAATACTTAAAAACGGCAACAAACCGGTATTGCTTGTTGCAACATTGGGGACAACCATGACCGGAGCCATTGACAATGTTAAAACTATTGTTGAATTATTCAAAAAACATAACATCAAAGAATACCATATTCACTATGACGGAGCACTTTTCGGCGGAATGATACCGTTTATGGAAAATGGACCGGAACTTAATTTCGAGACTCTTCCTATAGACTCCATTGCGATAAGCGGTCACAAATTCGTAGGTTGTCCTATGCCGGCAGGTATTTTCCTAACACGGAAAAAATATATTCAGAGAATCCTTGAAAACTCGGATGTATCTTATGTAGGTACTAAAGACACCACTATAAGCGGTTGCCGCAACGGACTTTCTTCATTACTTCTTTGGTATCAGGTAAATCGCAAAGGTGTGGAAGGATTCAAACAGGATGTTAAGCAATGTATGGAAGTTACCGAATATGCCAAGGCAGATTGGATTCTATCGGCTGGAATAACTTCTTGAATCCGTGGTCAAACACTATTGTAATAGACAGGCCAAACGATACCATATGCAATTACTGGTCTTTAGCTTGCGAAGGAGATAAAGCTCACATTATAATCATGCAGCATGTTTCAAAAGAACATATCGATCTATTCATCGAACATTTATTGGACAGCCAACGCAATATGAATTAAACTCAAATACTAATGATTGACTTTATTTATGTACACCATTTAAAAAGCCGCTAAACTGTTTAGCGGCTTTTTTACACTGTTTTCACATATTCGTTATTTTCGGTCTTTCATGGCAACATAGTCACGTCTTTCAGCAACACTCTTATAAGCCGGCCTTATGATTTTTCCCGCATTAACAATTTCCTCTATACGATGGGCAGCCCAACCGGCCATTCTGGAAATAGCAAAAATCGGCGTATACAATTCCAAAGGAAGATTCAGCATTTTATAAACAAAGCCTGAGTAAAAATCCACATTGGCACTTACGCCCTTATACATTTTACGAACCTTTCCAATAACTTGGGGAGCCAATCTCTCTACCCTTTCATACAGTTCGAATTCGTCCTCCAGACCTTTTTCCCTGGCGAGTTTTTCCGCCTGTTCCTTAAGAAGGATACATCTTGGGTCGGATATGGAATAAACCGCATGACCTATACCATAAATCAGTCCCGAACGGTCAAAGGCCTCTTTATTTAAAAGCTTCATCAAATAGTTTTCAACCTCATCGTCATCCTTAAAATCCTTGACATTTGCTTCAAATCTTCAAACATCTCGCAAACCTTTATATTCGCGCCCCCATGTCTCGGACCTTTGAGAGAACCAAGCGCTGCGGCAATTACAGAGTATGTGTCTGTACCGGTAGATGTAACCACATGGGTTACAAAGGTTGAATTATTACCACCGCCATGCTCGGCATGCAACACAAGCGAAAGATCAAGCAATGCAGCCTCAAGCTCTGTATATTTACTGTCAGGCCTTAGCATATGCAAGATATTTTCCGCCGTACTCAGGTCAGGTCTTGGGCTGTGAATAACCAGACTCTTTTTGTCATAGTAATGGGACAATGCCTGATAGGCATAAACGGCAATTGTAGGCATACATGCAATCAAACGTATACACTGCTTTAAAACGTTTTGCACCGAAGAATCGTCCGGATTGCAGTCATAACTGTAATAGGCCAGTACACTCCTTGCCAGTACATTCATGATATTCTTGCCCGGAAGATTTAAAATCATATCCTTTAAAAACTTTTCCGGAAGTTCGCGATAAGAGGAGAGAAGCTTTTCAAATTCTCTTAACTGCTCTTTGCTTGGCAAATCACCAAAAAGCAGCAAATATGTAGTTTCTTCAAAACCAAAACGCCCTTCACTGATAAAGCCGTCAACCAAATCGAAAATATCTACCCCTCTGTAAATCAATCTTCCCGGAACAGGTACTATTTCGTTTTCGTCAATGATATAGGAATGAACTTCTCCAATTTCCGTCAATCCCACAAGCACGCCCTTGCCGTCCAAATCTCTCAGTCCGCGTTTTACTTGATATTTGATAAAAAGTTCAGGATCAATATAGCTGCATTTTTTTGCCAATTCGCACAACTCTTCCAATTTGCTTTTCTCGAATTCTCTAAAATCTTTATTCATCATAATTCTACCTCACATTTATAATAATATGGTCTATCTTTCACTAACATGTCTGCCAACCAAAAAAATTTGGACAGTAGAATTTTATTAAAATAATTTTATCATAAAATCATGCTATTAGTCCATATCTTTTTACATCCATAATATCTGCTTATATATCCAATAATATATCCCTTGTAATTAAATTCAATACCATCCATTTAACTGGCAAAAAGCAATTTAATGTAAATGTGATACATACTTGACACACATTTACATTTATGTTATGATATATAATGTAGGCGTTTCGCAATTTATATTGCGGGATGCCTCATTCTATTATTTGAGGTTTTTCCATTTAATAACACTAATATGTTAAAGGGAGATGAAAATGTATAATAATTTATTGTCCAGGGAGATGTATGACTATTTATCATGGCACGTAAGCGAAATGGAAAAGGAAAAGGACATACTTTTAAACGCACACTATATCGAAGAAACTAAAGAAAGTATCAATTTTCAGGAGTTTTTTAGAGACTATCTGGAACGAATCAACAATTACTTGGATTCCGTAAGTTGATAAAAACGGTTCTAATGTTTGTCCTTTTGTAATTATTAACAGTATTGTTGAAGTGTATGACTCTGAAGAAGAAGAAAAATGCCAATATCGTATTGTACTGCCTTTCTCAAAGCAGTATGATACTTCCATTGACTGTGCTTCATGCCTCTCTCCGCTAGGCAAGTCCCTGCTTTTTAAGAATGTAAATGACAATGTTAGCGTGCAGATCCTACGGGCGTATTGCACTATAAAGTATTGGATATTACTCTTCCCGATCTAAATTCACCAATGTTGAGTGACTCAACAGCATAAACTGTTACCGAATAACTAATAATAGGGGCCATTAGGCCCCTTTTTAAAAATATACATATTTATTTTAAATGTGCAGAAGATAAATAATATAATGAATGATTGATTTAAAAAAAGGAGGACTAATTTTCTGTGAATAAAAAGATGAGAGATAAGAATGTAGTAAAAGAAGGTGTAAATGATCCTGCTTTTTATAATGACCAGATTGATAACAACAACGAACCCATGAGGGCATCAATGCAAAAAGACAAAAATAAGGGAAAAAATTGCAAGTGCCAAAACGGTCTCTAGAATAAAAAAGCCAACACTCTGTCTGATATGCCTCCTGTCAAATAGACAGGTTAAATACCTAAATTGTGCTAAAAAGCGGTCACACGGTTTGTGCGGCCGCTTTTTCATTTGGCCTCTTGGAATGAAATGAAAGAGGCAAAAGCGAAGGAACTCGATGTCCCGAGCTTTTATTATTTGGAATAGCTATATTTGTATCCTAAAAATATGTAATTATAACTAAATCGCATATTGGATGACATTAAACAAAATATCTTAATCAAATCTCCTATAATCAACTTTTTACTTCTCAAATCGTCCTTTTCTGTTTTGCAAAGCAAAATATGATATGTTATAATTATTCGACGTTTATTGGAGCTGGTGTCGGTGTTGACGCTAAATATTTGACATAACTGCGTTTTTGAAGGTTTTTTAGCGTAAAATGACATCGGCAATTATCTTGTGTAAGGAGATAAAATATGAATGCAATTTCGATATTGGTATTGTTTCCGGTATTGGCGTCCGCTGCTGTTTTATCGGTTAGAAAGGATGCTGTTAGAAATATAATAGTAAGGATTTGTGCAATTGTTACCGGCATACTTACATTATTTGTTGTATGTCGGTATTTTAAGGATGGTATATCACTGTCATTTGCAAACAAGAATATCATTGATACGGTTATAGCTTCTGTTGAGGTTCTTATTGCTGCATATATAATTTTTATAGGCATAAAAAACAAAAAGTATATTGTTTCGGTTTTTGCCTCTGTTCAAACCGCTCTGGTACTCTGGTTTGAATTTACACATAAACACGGTATCTATATCCATTCGGATATTGTATTCGACAGGCTTTCTGCCGTAATGGTTCTCATAGTTGGAGGTATCGGTAGTCTTATACTTATATATACTGTCGGATATATGAAATGGTATCACATACATCACGAAGAATATAAAGAAAGAAAAAGCTTCTTTTTTTCGGTAATTTTCCTCTTTCTCTTTGCAATGTTCGGGCTAATTTTAAGCAATAACCTAATCTGGATGTATTTTTGCTGGGAGCTTACCTCCATCTGCTCCTACCTACTTATCGGCTATACCAAAACAACCCAAGCAGTGAACAATTCCTTCAGGGCATTGGCAATCAACCTTGGCGGCGGTCTTGCTTTCGCAGCGGCAATGGTATACATCGGAACGAATTTTAAAACCCTCGAGCTATCGGAATTGACAGCTATGAGGCCTGAATTGGCGGTTCTTATCCCTGTCTTTCTCCTTTGCATCGCTGCCCTTACAAAGTCCGCGCAGATGCCCTTTTCATCTTGGCTTCTCGGGGCAATGGTAGCACCAACGCCTTCATCGGCACTTTTGCACTCGGCAACAATGGTAAAGGCAGGGGTATACTTTTTAATAAGACTTGCTCCGTTGCTTGCAGGAACTTCCATAGGAAAAGTGATTACTCTATTGGGTGCTGTTACGTTCCTGATAAGCTCCATTATTGCAATATCCAAAAGCGATGCGAAGAAAATTTTGGCTTATTCAACCATATCGAATCTTGGACTCATAGTAACCTGTTCAGGCATAGGTTCACAAGAGTCTCTGTGGGCTGCAATACTGCTGTTAATATTCCACTCCATCTCAAAATCCCTACTCTTCCTGACCTGCGGTTCTGTAGAGCACCAGATAGGAAGCCGGAATGTTGAGGATATGGATATTCTTCTTAAGGTATCAAGAAGACTTTCGGGATACATGATTGTAGGAATTGCGGGAATGTTCCTTGCCCCATTTGGAATGCTCATATCCAAATGGGTTGCCATGAAGGCCTTTATTGATTCCAAAAATATACTCACAGTTATTATTTTAGGATACGGCAGTGCCACAACACTGTTTTACTGGACAAAATGGATGGGTAAGCTTGTATCCAATGCCAACAGAAAAGACCATGTTAAGCATACTTTTCATATAGATGAGGAAATTCCTATTTTTATCCACGCAGTCCTTGTTGTTCTGTCCTGCTTTACCTTCCCGCTTATTTCCCGATTTGTACTTGTACCGTATCTGTCGGGATTGTTTGGCCCAACTGTGTCAATGCCCATTGGCACAAGTGATGTAAATATTATGCTTATAATGCTCAGTATGCTGTTAATACTGCCAATTAGCTTTATTCCAATATATAAAAACGACCGGCGCAGAATAGTGCCCGTTTATATGGCCGGAGAAAATACCGGCGACAACGAAAGCTTCTACGGTGCCTTACATGCAAAGCGCAAAGTTAAGCTCCACAACTGGTATATGGAAGACTTCTTTGGCGTAAAAAAGCTAGCCTTTTGGAGCAATGTTCTGTGTTCTGTCATAATATTGGCCGGAGTATTAGTCTTAATAGGAGGAATCACCAAATGATAATGTTGGTTTTATATATAATTGCGATTATTATCCTGGCGCCATTGGCCGGAGGCTGCTAACCGGGCTTGACAGAGTAATAACTGCAAGAATGCAGGGAAGAAAAGGCCCCTCGGTTCTGCAGCCATTTTATGATGTACTAAAGCTTTTCCAGAAGGAATCTATAGAAGTTAATACCATGCACCGTTTTTTTGTATATATATCTCTTATATTCGTCATTTTCACCACGATTATCATGCTTCTGGGAGGAGACATACTGCTCGCTTTGTTTGCATTGACACTAGGTTCCATATTCTTCGTACTGGGCGGTTATGCATCCAATTCCCCATACAGCACCATCGGTTCGGAAAGGGAGCTTCTTCAAATGATGGCTTTTGAGCCTATGATTCTCCTTACAGCCATAGGACTGTATTATGGGGATAAGAGCTTTTTCATAAAAGATATAATCGCGGCAAAGATTCCTTCTATCGTTTACTTGCCGGGAGTTTTCTTGGGACTTATATATATATTGACTTTTAAGCTTAGAAAATCACCCTTTGATTTAAGTATGTCGCACCACGGACACCAGGAGATTGTACAGGGCATAACAACCGAGTATTCGGGAAAAGATCTGGCAATAATACAAATAACCCACTGGTATGAGACAATAATTACTCTAACCCTTGTGTACTTGTTTTTTGCTTTCAAGTCACCAGTCAGCCATGTTATTGCAATTTTAGCCTGCATAATTGCATACCTTCTGGAAATTGTGATAGACAATGCATTTGCAAGAGCCAAATGGCAGTTTGCACTTAAATCAACTTGGGTTATAACAGGAGTTTTGGCATCAGTCAATCTGATTATTTTATCATTTTTTAGGTAAGGTGAAGATATGAATTTTAGCAAAAAATCACCATGGATTCTGCATTATGACGGCTCCAGTTGCAACGGTTGTGATATTGAGGTACTGGCCTGCCTTACTCCACTGTATGATGTGGAGCGCTTTGGAGTAATAAACACGGGCAATCCAAAACATGCAGATATTTTACTCATAACAGGCAGTATCAACGAACAGAATAAATCGGTAGTAAAACAGCTCTATGAGCAAATGGCAGACCCAAAGGTCGTTGTAGCTGTAGGAATATGCGCTGCAACGGGAGGCATTTTTTCCGAATGCTATAATGTGCTCGGAGGAGTTGACAGGATTATTCCTGTGGATGTCTACGTCCCGGGCTGTGCAGCACGCCCTGAAGCAATAATTGACGGAGTTGTAAAAGCCTTGGACATGTTGGAGGAAAGGCAGAAATACGCAAGAAAAAAAGATAAATAAGAGTATAATAAAAGGGTATAAATAACTATTGCGTAAGAAGTTTTGAAGAAAGAAAGTGATTTAAAATGGCACAACAAACAATCAATACAATATCCCCCAATGAGCTTCTGGCATATGCCTTAAGGCTTAAAAACGCAAATTACCGTTTGGTGGCAATTTCCTCAAGTAATGTTGAAAACGGCATTGAGATGAGTTATTCTTTCGACAGCGGCAACGATTTTGTTAACCTAAGGATAATTGCCCGACCTGGGGATGAGATAGAGAGCATCAGCAGTATTTATTCCTATTCGTTCCTTTATGAAAATGAAATTAAGGAGCTTTTCGGGGTAAATATAACGGGTATTTCTCCTGATTACAAAGATAAACTTTATAGGATATCTGTAAAAACACCATTTAATGCGAAAGAGGGTGATAATAATGGGTAAAGAAACAGTAATTCCCTTTGGCCCTCAACACCCGGTTTTGCCGGAACCTATACATTTGGATCTTGTGCTTGAGGATGAGACAGTAGTAGAGGCAATACCCTCTATTGGATATATACACCGCGGTCTTGAAAAGCTGGTGGAAAAAAAGGATTATCAGCAGTATACCTATGTGGCGGAAAGAATTTGCGGCATTTGCTCGTTTATGCACGGAATGGGTTATTGTATGTCAATTGAAAGCATAATGGGAGTACAAGTCCCCGAAAGAGCGGAGTTCTTAAGAACCATCTGGGCAGAGCTGTCGCGTATACACAGTCATATGCTGTGGTTAGGGCTTTTGGCTGACGCCCTTGGGTTTGAAAGCTTGTTTATGCATTCCTGGAGGCTCAGAGAGCAAATTCTGGATATATTTGAGGAGACCACCGGAGGAAGAGTGATATTCTCCGTTTGCGATATTGGCGGTGTTAGAAGAGATATAGATTCGGAAACTCTGAAAAAAATCACTTCCATATTGGACGGTTTTGAAAAGGAATATTCAGAAATTACAAAAGTATTTTTGAATGACTCTTCCGTAATACTTCGTACCCAAGGCCTTGGCGTGCTTTCCAAGCAGGCGGCTTTTGAACTGGGCGCAGTAGGACCTATGGCAAGAGCCAGCGGTATCGATATTGATATGAGAAAAAGTGGTTATGCAGCATATGGTAAGCTCAAAATAGAGCCAATTCTTGAAACCGCCGGAGATTGCTACGCAAGGACATCGGTCAGAATCAGAGAGGTTTTCCAATCCATTGATTTGATTCGTCAGTGCATAGCTATGATTCCCGAAGGCGAAATCAAGGTAAAAGTTTCAGGAAATCCCAACGGTGAATATTTTACCCGTTTAGAGCAGCCTCGCGGAGAAGTTTTATATTATGTAAAGGCAAACGGAACAAAGTTTTTGGACAGAGTCAGAGTCCGTACTCCAACCTTTGCAAATATTCCGGCTCTATTGGAGACACTCAAAGGCTGTCAGCTTGCTGACGTTCCTGTATTGATTCTAACCATTGACCCTTGCATAAGCTGTACGGAAAGATGATACACAGAATGGCCGTAAATACGGATGAACAAAATGGTTTTAAATAGGATGGTGTAATTTATGTCTTTCTTTACTATGACAAAGACACTTATAAAAAGTATATTTCACGGACCGTATACAGTTCAATACCCCCTTGAAAAGAAGGGATCCTTCCCTGCTTCAAGAGGCAGAATTGAGATTAATATTGAGGACTGTATATTCTGCGGGTTGTGTGCAAGGCGCTGCCCTTCGAACGCCATTAATGTTGTGAAGGCAGAATCCCTATGGAGCATAAACCGCCTTCGTTGTATACAATGCAGTTATTGCAGCGAAGTTTGCCCGAAAAAGTGCCTTAAAATGAATAACATATATACTGCTCCGTCATTTGAAAATGTAGAGGATGAATACCGAAATGCACGAGTATCCGATAACAAAGAGAATAATCGAAATATCGCAGGAGCATGCTAATAAACACAACGCCAAAGAAGTAAAGCAAATCAACTTGGTAGTGGGCGACTATTCCGGCTACGTAGCCAGTTCCATAGAACTGTATTTTGGAATTATTGCAGAAGGAACCTTGTGTGAAAATGCAAAACTCAATATCAAACGCGTAAAACCAATGCTAAAATGCGGAGAGTGCGGCATTCTCTTTGAGAGAAAACCTTTTTCCTTCGAGTGTCCCTCCTGCGGCGGACAAGGCAGTCCGACGAAGATAGGACACGAATTTTATATAGAATCGATAGAAATTTGATGGGAGTTTTGAAAATGTCAGAATGCAAAAAAATTGAAGTAATGCAGTCTGTTTATGACAAAAATGACGAAGTGGCATCCCAAATAAATAAGTCTCTAACAAAGAGAGGCATCTATGCCGTCAACGTAATGGGTTCGCCGGGTGCAGGCAAGACCTCCACATTGATTCAAATAATTAAAAGGCTTCAGGGTATTACTCCCTATGTCATTGAAGGAGACATAGAATCGGATTTTGACACTAAGACCCTTCTTTCCCTAGGAGTCAAGACCATACAAATAAACACAGGAGGAGCCTGCCATTTGGATTCGCCGCTGATTGGCAAGGCTGTGGACGACCTCAACATTGAAAAAGGAGTTTTATTCATAGAGAATATCGCAACCTCGTCTGCCCTGCGGAATTTATGATAGGTGAGCACGCAAAAATGCTCATTTCCACTGTAACTGAAGGCAGCGACAAGCCCTATAAATATCCTCTTGCCTTTGAAAAGGCAGATATCATTATTTTAAACAAGTGTGACCTTTTGCCCTATGTCGATTTCAATGAAAGCTTCTTTATTGACGGCATAAGGGCTTTAAACAAAACAGCCCCTGTGATAAAAGTATCCTGCAAAACAGGTGAAGGTTTTGACGAAGTGATGTTATGGATAAACGAAAGAGCAAAAGCATAACAAAGAAAATAACAGTTTCAGGTATAGTTCAGGGGGTCGGTTTCAGACCCTTTGTCTATAATATTGCAAAAAAACACGGGATATTGGGAACCGTACGAAATATCGGAGGTTTGGTGGAAATAATATTACAGTCCTCCGAGGAAAAATATAATGATTTTTTGCAGGATTTAAAGACAAACGCACCTATTGGTTCTGAAATAACCGGTATAGAGACTGAAAACATAAATGAGCGGAAATTTGACGGATTTCGAATCATCGAAAGCGGGAATGATGAAGAAATCTCCATAATTCCGCCGGACCTTCCTGTATGCGAAAGTTGTGAAAGGGAACTATTCATCGGTACCGACAGGCGTTTTCTGAATCCCTTTATCAGCTGTATGTCCTGCGGAGCCAGGTATACTATTATAGAAGAGCTTCCCTATGACAGGCACAACACCACCATGAGGGATTTTGATATGTGCCCTTCCTGCCGGGAAGAATACACATCCCCAAAAAACAGGCGTTTTCATGCCCAAACCATATCCTGCTATGACTGCGGACCTTATTTGATTTTCAACAATCTTACCGATGCCAATGAACTTACTGAAAAGGATGCCTTTGAAGAAGCGGCCAAAATCATAGAGTCCGGTGGAATAATTGCGGTAAAAGGTATAGGGGGCTATCATTTTGCCTGTTCCCCGTTTTTGGAAGATACCGTTTTGAAACTTAGAGAACTAAAGGGCCGTGAGGCAAAGCCCTTTGCAATAATGTTCGAATCGGTGGACTCGATACGCGAATACTGCATTGTGTCCGAAAAAGAAGAAGAACTTTTAAAGTCAAAGGCAAGGCCTATTGTTTTGCTGTATTTAAAAAACGACTCCATGGCCCCTTCCGCTTGCCAAGGCAGCATATACTGCGGAGCTTTTTTACCCTATACCCCGCTTCAAGTGCTGCTTATCAAAAGGTGCGGACCTTTAATTATGACGAGCGCCAATATATCAAATAAGCCCATAATAAAGGACAATCAAGAAATGCTGTCGTTAAAATCGCCCTTGTTAAACGGCGTTTTATACAATAAGCGAAGAATTGTGCGCTCTGTCGACGACTCAGTGTCCAAGGTTATGGACAGCACCCCCCAGCTGATTCGAAGAAGCCGCGGCCATGTCCCCTACCCTGTTTTTTGTCCAAACGATAAAAAGGAACTGCAAATTTTTGCGGCGGGAGGCGATTTAAAAGCGTCTTTCTGCTTTATAAGAACGGAAATGCAGTAATGTCCCAATACTTTGGTGATTTGGAAGAAAGGACGGTACTGGAGAGGTACAAAGCTTCAGTCAAGGATCTATGTCATATGTTAAAAATCACTCCCGATATTGCAGTTTGCGATATGCATCCCAACTATCACTCGTCCAAATTTGCCGAAAGCCTTGGCATTCCGCTGATATACGTCCAGCATCATCATGCGCATATTGCATCGGTTATGGCAGAGCATCATTTAGACGGACAGGTTATCGGCGTCGCTTTTGACGGAACGGGGTATGGTACCGACGGGCAAATATGGGGCGGTGAATTTTTAGTCTGTGAAGGTGCAGAGTTTAAACGGGCGGCCCATCTTCGCTACACTCCGATTTTGGGCGGTGATGCCTCCATGCGGGATGCAGCCAAAACCGCTGTTTGCTTTTTACTAAGCTCGAACCTTGACAAATATATAAAGGACGAGCGCAAAGATATAATAAAGGCTGCTTTGAAGAATAATATCAATACCGTACTCACCTCAAGTATGGGAAGATTGTTTGATGCAGTTTCATCCCTTTTGGGAATCCGGCATGAAAACAGCTATGAGGGAGAATGTGCAGCAATGCTGGAAAAAGAGGCTGTTTTGGCATTAAGGAAAGGAACAGAGCCTAAAAATATGGCCTTTGAAATTAAGCAAAAAAGTGATTTAATAGAAATAGACCCAAAACCGGTATTCGAATCCCTTTGCCATCATAGATACAGTGCAGGCATAGGTTCTCTTGCCCTGGGCTTTCATTATGCCGTTGCGGATATGATATTAGAGGTATGTGAGATAATACGTAAAGAGCAGAATATTAATACTGTCGCCCTAAGCGGCGGTGTATTTCAAAATACTGTACTGATGGAACGAGCGCTTAAGATTTTGAGGGATAAACACTTTAAGGTATACTACAATGTGTCCGTTCCGCCCAATGACGGTTCGATTGGTCTGGGACAGACCTTTATTGGATTGGAGAGGTGATAAACATGTGTGTTGCAGTACCCGGTAAAATAGTAGAAATTAATGGAGATACGGCAAAAGTCGACATCCTCGGGAATATTTACGAAGCAAACATCAAACTGGTTTCGGCTAAAATTGGAGATTATGTGCTTATTCATGCGGGCTGTGCCATTGAGGTTCTTAAAAAGGATATGGCAAAAGAAATATTGTCGCTTTTTAATGACCTTGAGGAGGAGCAAAATGAAGACTCTTGAGACTATAAAGAAAGAGCTGAAAGAGTATGACGGAAAAAATATCAGAATAATGGAGGTCTGCGGTACCCACACTTCCAGCATTTTTAAAAACGGAATCCGAAGTCTCATTTCCCCACGTATAAAGCTTATTTCGGGTCCGGGCTGTCCTGTATGTGTAACAGCCTCGTCTTATATCGACAGGCTCGTAGAATACTCTTTAAAGGACAATCACTGTGTTTTGACTTTCGGCGATATGATGAAGGTAAAGGGAAGCGAACTCACCCTTACTGAGTCAAAGGCAATGGGAGGAAATGTTAAAATTCTCTATTCTCCCCTTGGTGCAGTCAAGGTTTCAATGAAAAACCCCGATACCCAATTTGTTTTTGCCGCAGTGGGATTTGAGACCACCATTCCCATTTATGCACTGCTTATTGAAGAAATAATCAAGAATAATATAAAAAATCTAAGGATTATGACATCGCTTAAGACCATTATCCCTGCGATTTCATATATTTGTACAAATGAAAAAAATATAGATGCATTCCTCTGTCCCGGCCATGTCAGTGTTATTATCGGCTCCTCGGTTTACAGCGAAATGGCGTTAAAGTACCGTAAACCTTTTGTGATAGGCGGTTTTGAGGGCGGACATATTATTGCGGCAATCTATGAAATAGTCCGCCAGATTTCAAACAACGAATGCAATATGAAAAATATGTATCAAAGCGCGGTAACGGCCGAAGGAAATGAAAAAGCAAAAGCTTTGATTGACAAGTATTTTGAAGCTGCAGACGATTACTGGCGGGGAATCGGAATAATAGAAGGTTCAGGACTAAAGCTAAGAACAGAATACAAGGATTTTGATGCCGGAAGCACAAGTTCCGAAGATGTTGATGTTACCCCTGCAGGCTGTAAATGTGCTGATGTAATACTGGGAAGAATTACTCCTCAGGAATGCCCTCTGTTTGGCAAAGCCTGCTCTCCGTTAAATGCCGTTGGAGCGTGCATGGTTTCTTCCGAGGGTGCCTGCGGAATCTGGTACAGAAATTGTGAGGTGTAGAGAAATGAAAATAAATATGTCCCACGGCAGCGGCGGAAAGCAGACGGAAGATTTAATAAACCGAATATTCTTAAAGCATTTTGACAACAACATACTAAACAGGCTTGAAGATGCAGCGGTGTTGGATATAAAGGGCAAAATCGCCTATACCACCGATTCCTTTGTCGTGACTCCTCTTTTTTTTAGCGGCGGGGATATTGGAAAACTTGCCGTATGCGGCACAGTAAATGATATTTGCATGATGGGGGCAATTCCAAAATACCTTACCGCAGGCTTTATTATTGAGGAAGGTGCGGAAATTGAAACTATCGATAAGATTGCTTTTTCAATGAAACTCTCGGCAGAAGAAGCTGGAATCAAAATTGTTGCCGGAGATACCAAAGTGATTGAAGGCCAGGGCGGCATTTATATTAATACGTCCGGTATAGGTGAAATAGTAAAAAGCGGCGTCAGTATTTCCAATTGCCAGAAAGGTGATGCCATCATACTTTCAGGCAACTTAGGAGACCACCACGCCGCAATAATGTCGGAGCGAATGGAAATTGAGAACAATATAAAAAGCGACTGTGCTCCGCTCGTTTCAATAGTTAAAAACCTGTTCGACAGCAATATAGAAGTCCATTGTATGAGAGATGTCACCCGGGGCGGGCTTGCAACAGTACTCAACGAGATATCATCCGCTTCAAATTGTGGCGTTGAGATATACGAAGCTGTCCTTCCCATCAGCAATGAAGTCAGAGGACTTTGCAATATTCTTGGACTCGACCCTCTTTATATGGCAAATGAAGGGAAAATGATAGCCGTTGTGCCGGGCAAGCAGGCTAAAACAGCTCTTGAAGTAGTTAGAAAAAGCAGGTACGGTGAAAATGCCCAAATCATCGGCCACATTGTGGACGGAAGCGGAGTTACGATGATTACAACTCTTCAAGGAAGCAGGATATTGGATGTTTTATACGGTGAAGGACTTCCCCGTATTTGTTAAAAAGAAGATGCAAAAGCTCCGGCAGATACTTAAAATTCCTGCCGGAGCTTTAAATGTTTGGGAGATTTAATTATGAATATTTATTTGTGAAGATTTATTTTTAATAGAAAGAATAATTCTGGCTTATGACTCTACAGGAAATTTATCAAGATATTTTAGTAAATATCTTTTTAAAATATTGTAGTCTGTAGAGTTTACCTTACCGTCTCCATTTAAATCCGCAGCTTTCTCGCCATTTTCCACCGGGAAAGTACTAATAAGATTTAAAATATATCTTGACAAAAGTGTGGAATCGGTGGAATTTACTTTGCCGTCACCGTTGAGGTCGCCATACTTGACAGGTACCGCCTGTTCCATTGCAAAGGTAAACCAGTCAACGTTTACAGGTCCTCCAAACACCAAATACACATCATGTTTTCCCGTTACATTATTAATAGTACAGCTTTGCTCTTGATAGGCATTAAAGCCTCCGGTTGCAGCCACTTGCAATGTACCTGCAAGAGTACCCGTCGGACTGTCTAGCCGTATTTCTATTTTGGGAGTACCGGTAGTTGAAGCCATTATTTTAAATGTGTTTGCACCGTTTCCGAAGTTTACATTCTTATATACCATGTAGTCTCCATTTTCAATATATCCCAAACCACTTCCGCCATTTGCGCCCACTACTTGTACAGTGGTGGAATTAGTGGCGTCATAGCTTTCTGTTTCGATCTTCGAAAAAGCATTTCTCTCAACCGGTGTTTCCGGTCCGCTCGAGCCCGCGCCTACAAAGGTTGTAACGCTTTGGGGTTCCAAAGTAACCTGGAAGGTGGTTCCGCTTGCATTTATAGCCGATTCTTTCCTTAGATTCTTCGAGCTTGTAGTAACATATCTATCCCACTTGCGAATGCTTGTGCCGGGTACAGATATATTGATTGTCTTGGCCTCAGTACTTCTATTTATAACCACTGCCACAACACTGTTATCTTTTTTGTTTTTATAAGCAGATAAATATACGTTGTATGTAGGATTTTTTGTTGCGTCAACCCTTACATATCCCGGGCGGACAAACTTCGAGTAATGAGCCATCATATAACCGCGCTTGCTTATAGTACCGTCCTCTTTCATAGGTCCGTAGGATCTTCTGATATACCACCAAACGTATGCCTGGAAATTTCCCTCTACCAAAGCATTGTGCATATTATACGCAACCTCTATTGCCTCAGGCCAGCGGTCTGCCGAATTGCTGTCGCTGTTCGGAACATAAACCTCAGTCATCCAGAGCTCTTTTCCTGCTCCTTTTTGCTGGAATAAAGGATAAGGCATGTTGTTTACAGTAGTGCCGTAAAAATGAGCCCCAAGTATATCCATATTTGCAAGTGCCTGCGGATCGTTTAAAATCGGGTCCGACATATTTTTCAGATATTGGAATGACTCCGGTGCCATAACCCTGCAGTTAATCGAACCGGCATAGTCCTTCATAAAGCGAAGCATTTCCTGAGGAGTCCACCATGTCCACTCATGGGCATAGTCAGGCTCGTTCTGAACTGAAATCGCATATAAATCCACACCATTACTCTTCATGTATGCAACAAAATCGTTAAGATGCTGGGCATACGCCCCATACTTGTCGTATTTAAGCCTTTTTTGATTTGGTACGCCGTTACGGGTAAATGTCTCTACCATATCACTTGGAGGATTCCACGGAGAAGCAAAGACTATTGCTCCATGCTCAATCGCTCTTTTAGCAGTTGCCAATTCTTTTGACCAATTATTTCTGTTCTCGTCCACATGGATTCTCAAAATGGTAAAGCCCAACTGTCCATCCCCATTTCCGAAAGCGTATCCCTCTGTGCGGCCGTCAAGTCAGAAATCCAAACGGGATGGTTCATTCCTCCAAAGCCTCGGATTACTTGTTTTTCTGACGTCAAATTAATCGTTGCAGTTTCTGCCGCCCCTACTGTTACCGTAAAGCAAAAAAGTTGAGTAAAAACAACAAATAAAACAGTAGAGAATAGCAGTAATTTTCTTAATCTACGCATACTATTCCTCCCTATATATATTTTCATCCCTTGAAATTGAGAAGCAAGGGCAAATTGAATACTGTCACTCATGTTACTTATTCGAAAGTAATTTTATTTTTAAGTTCGGAATATAAAATTTAATATCGAAATTAATTTAAAATTTTGATCGGCAATTGAAATTGTACACAAATACACATTTCCATATACAGCAATTCATCTATTATATATAACCTCAAACATCAATAAATGGTTTGCAGAATAATATATATCTATAAAATGCGTATACTTTTATTTTAGACTGTTTATACTTTTGCGTCTGTATTTTTAGGTCTAAAAGATTATATATAATTTACTTTTTAACAATAGACATAGTATAATAATGGTAATTAGTATAAACATTCTTTAAGGAGGAACGAAAATGGGTAGTAAAGCATTCAAATCACTATTACGTGCCACCTTTTTACTTTTCTTAACAGCAGTAATTACAGGTTGTTCAATTCCCGTCAGAAGCCAACTTAATGAGAATATAAATATAGAACAGCCAATTCAAAAACAAACAATTAATGAAGCGGATACTAATGAAACTTACATTGATGAAGCAGATATTAATGAAGCAAAAGCTGTACTGGAAAAACACTTTAAAGCGATAATGGAAGGAGATTTTGAAACTTATAAAAGCACCTTGGGAGCTTATCAAGATCCTTTCGTACAGCAAGATTTTATAGAAGAAAGATTTAGTAAACCAAATGATATCGAACTGCTTGAAATTTCGCATCCCGGCAAATATATAAGAGATACTGTTCCACAAAGTTATTTTCACTATTTTGACAGAAAACCATATAAAGTAATCACATTTCATGTTGTATACAAAGGTGCTATGGATTCAGCTGAAGCAAGCTACAGCAGCAATACAATCGACAAAGACTACATATTGATAAAAGACACGTCTGATAGCGAATGGAAAATACATGACTGGGGAGTATAAAACTATTTTTACACCAACCGATGCTCAAAAGAATAATATAGCATTGTGAACTACTTTACCGGAGGCGATTTATTCAATGCAATATGCAATAATGCCTGTAGCGCCCGGACAGCATCGGTTGCCACCTCTGCCCTACCCTTACAATGCGTTGGAGCCTGTAATCAGCGAAGAGACTTTAAGAATTCATCACGACATGCACCACAAAGCTTACGTCGATGGCCTGAACAGGGCAGAAATCAGCCTAGTGGAAGCGCGGAAAAATAATGATTTCAAATATATAAAATACTGGGAAAATCAGCTGGCCTTCAATGGCTCAGGACATATTCTCCACAGTATATTCTGGACTGTCATGGCACCTCCGGGAACAGGAGGGCAGCCCGGCATGCGCACCTTAAGCCAGATAAACAGCTATTTCGGAAGCTTTAACTCCTTCAAAGAGCAATTCAAAAGCGCAACTGAAAATGTGGAAGCATCAGGGTGGGGAATTTTGACCTGGCAGCCGACATGGAGACGGCTTGAGATTTTGCAAGCAGAAAAGCATCAGAATTTGACCCAGTGGAGCGGAATCCCGATTCTTGTATGTGATGTCTGGGAACACGCCTACTATCTGGATTACCAAAACAGGCGAAAGGAATATATAAACCGGTGGTGGAACTTAATCAACTGGCATGAAGTTGAAAGACGCCTTCTTTTAGCAATGAACGGTCAGGTACCCCTTACTCTGATGAACAATTTTTGGTTGGCTTAAATCATTCAACAGTCAGAAGAACACTTTCTTCTGACTTTCTTTTTGACCTCTTGAAATGAAAGGAGCAAAAGCCAAAGGACTCGATGTCTCGAGCTTCTATTGTAACACAATTTACATAAATTAATATACTATAATATCAGTCTATTTATGGAGGTGACACCTTATGTTCTCATATTATCAAAGGCAGTGTCCCGCAGGTTTTGTTCCCTATACGATAAAAGCCGGGGATACTTTGGCCGCCATAGCAAGAACATATGGAGCCACTGTACAGGATATTATTAATACAAACCCGGATATTAATCCCTATTCTTTAAGAATCGGCCAGCAAATATGTATTCCGCTAACTTTACAAATATATCCTTCATGCCCAACAACAAATTATTATGTTGTAAGGCCGGAAGATACCTTAGACTCAATAGCAGCTTACTTTAATATAACTCCCCTGCAGCTTTTGTATTCAAACTACGGAATTGATCTCAACGACTTGTATGTGGATCAAATTTTATGCATACCTGTAGCTCCTCCTCCCATCACTGTCAATGTAAATGTAGCAGAACGAACCCTTACGGTATACCGCGACAGAAGCGTTTACAGAACATACAGAATTGCATTGGAAAATCCGGCGTCACCCATTCCAAGGGGAAGATTTACGGTTCTAAACAAACAGGTTGATCCGGGAGTTGAGATGGGAGCAAGGTGGATAGGTCTGTCTGAAGCAGGTTTTGGGATTCACGGTACAAACACACCGGAATTCATTGATGTTGTCTCAACCAGCAACAGTATTGTAATGTCCAATAAGGACATAAGCGAGCTGTTTAATCTTGTGCCTGTAGGAACAACTGTAACCGTATCCTGACTACTGAAATTTAATTCAAAAGAGGTGAATGAAATATGTATTCGGATTTTAACCGTCAATGCCCTGCCGGCACCACATCCTACACTGTGCGTGCAGGGGATACCCTTTATCTTATTGCTAACAGATTCAACACCACTGTACAAGCAATACTTGCTGCCAATCCAGGTATTGTTCCGGAAAGGCTCTACATAGGCCAGGTAATTTGCATACCCTATGTACAGCCGCCACAACCTGCATGCCCTCCTGGTTCAACTGCTTATGTAATAAAAAGCGGAGACACTTTAGCAGCCATTGCGACAAAATTCAACACCACTGTGCAAGTTCTGCTTGATGCAAACCCCGGTATTATTCCTGAAAGGCTTTATGTAGGCCAAGTAATCTGTATCCCTCAACCAAGCTCCTCATGCCCTATCGGTACATCTCCTTATGAAATAAAAAGCGGAGATACCTTATCAAACATAGCCGTAAAGTTCAATACCACCGTTGAGGAAATACTGTATACCAATCCCGGCATTGTTCCCGAAAAGCTTTATGTAGGACAGATAATTTGCATCCCTCAGCCAAAATCAGAAAATCCCGGGTGCCCTACAATGAACTATTATGTTATCCGCAGAGGAGATACCTTGGCGCTTATAGCAAAAATATTCAACGTAACAGTACAGCAGCTTATAAATGCGAATCCCGGAATAAATCCCAATGCCCTTTATGTCGGACAGGTAATATGCATACCTGTAGCTCCATCCCCCGTAAGAATTATAATAAGCATAGCAGCCAAAACCCTCTCACTGTACCGTAATGGAAGATTAATAAAGTCATATCCTGTGGCAACAGGCAAACCGACAACTCCTACACCTAAGGGAACATTTACAATAATAAATAAGCAGGTTAATCCCGGAGGACCGTTCGGAACACGCTGGATGGGACTGTCAGCACCCCACTACGGCATCCACGGAACCAACAATCCCGCTTCCATTGGAACAGCTGCCTCCAACGGATGTGTGAGAATGTATAATGCCGATGTTAATGAACTCTTTAATCAAGTTCCGGTTGGTACAATAGTAAATATTTACTAAACAAAGATAAAAATAAAGAAAAAGGCTGGCTATAATTTTAATAATATAACCTGCCCTAAAACTTTTGCAGTACTAAATTATCTCCCATTATATACTAACCCTTTATTGCACTCCAGCCGATATTTTTATACATTGCTGATGGTTTGTATCCACTTTTCCGTCATTATGCCTTGTACTGTTGTAGAAATGTATGTCAAAGTGTCCGTCAATACCATTACCTTTAATATAGTCATGATTTGTGCCTGCGCCATAATCTCCGCTTCTCCACGATGTCCAAACTCCACCCGGAGCACTGTCATTTCCCGCATGCGGCATTGCAGTCATGCTGGCAGCAATCTTTCTTCCATTGTATTTGATTATCACAGGTCTTCTTACCCAGCTGAAGCCTCCCCATATTTCCTTCATAATGTTGGTATCCTTTACGGTAAGAGTTTCACAGTCTGCATGGTTTGAACCTGCTGTACGTTTTGCGAAAAAGGATTTGCTGTATAGAAATCCACTACCTCAAAAGTGCTTCCTCTTGGGATTACATACTGTGCTTCCGTCCACCAATCCAAAAGTTCTCCATACTTTGCACCGGGTGTGCTTTTTACAGGTACATTATGTACCGGAATTTTCAATTTCTGCCCGATATTAAGTACCGTTGAAGAATTGATATTATTCGCATCCATCAGCTCGTTTGCAGGAATTCCAAACTTTTCTGCAATACTCCATGCGCTATCGCCTTTTTGAACTGTATAACTTGTGTAAGTAATATATGGACCGCTTGGGGTGTTGCCTGAAGTATTGTTTGAATTGTTGTTTTGCGTTGCAGGAGCCTGTGATATGCTTGTTACAGGTATTTTTATTACCTGTCCTATGTCAAGATAACTTTTGTCGTTGGCGCCATTTAGTTTTAGCAGTTCCGTAAAGTTTACCTTGAATTTCTGGCTTATAGTCCAATAAGTATCTCCTTTTTGCACAGTATAATTTGCTGTACCGGGAAGGATTACTTTATCTCCGACACGAAGCATCGAATTGTCATTTGCATTGTTCAGTAACAGCATATCTCGAAAATTTATTCCATATTTTTGACTTATATTCCAATAAGTATCCCCGGATTGGACTATATGCACCAATTGGTCTTTAATCGGAAGTACTATTGTCTGTCCCGGATACAACACCGTATTCTCATTTGCATTGTTTGCCGTTAAGAGACTGGTGGTAGAAATATTATACTTTTGACCTATCTTCCAGAACGTATCGCCGGATTGTACTTTGTAATCAACATTCTGAGCAAAAGCAAATCCTGCACTTCCCGTCATGATACCTAAGCTCAAGGCCCCACAAATTATAGTTTTCTTAAGTCCCATTTTAATTAAATCCCCCTTGATAGTGTATAGTTTGCTTTAATATATGCTTCTTAAGTTTACATAAAAAAGTATTCGACTTCCAACAATGAAATCCTTTGTGTAAATTGTGGCAAGTAAATTTAAGGAATTTAAGAAATTTAAAAAATTTAGTTAAAAATTTATCAAATTATGAAGACAAGATTCGATCCCTCAGCTATAATATATAGGGTGGGAAATAAAAGCCCATTCACAAAAATTCCATCATTTAATTTTAATGCAAAAAGATAGCTTATAAAATTTATGAAATGTATTTTTTGAGGTGAAGAAAATGAAAACATTAGAAGGTCATAATCGCATTAAAGTGACTGTTAATGGTCGTGAAATGGAGGTATATGACAACCTCACCATCCTCCAGGCGTTGCTTCAGGAGGATATACACATTCCGCATCTGTGCTATGACATCAGACTTGAGAGGTCAAACGGCAATTGCGGATTGTGTGTTGTTACCTTAATCTCCCCTGATGGAGAAAGAGATGTCAAAGCATGTCAGACTCCCATCAAGGAAGGTATGGTGATATGCACCAACAGTGCCAAACTTGAAAACTATAGAAAAATACGCTTAGAACAGCTCCTTTCCGATCACAATGCGGACTGTGTTGCTCCCTGCGTAATGACATGCCCTGCAAACATTGACATTTAATCATATCTGCGCCATGTAGGCAACGGAGACTTTGAAGCTGCCATCCGTGTCATTAAAGAAAGGAATCCTTTCCCCGTTGTATGCGGCCGTGTTTGTCCTCATCCTTGTGAATCCCAATGCCGCCGCAACCTTGTGGATTCTCCCGTTGCAATCAACTATGTCAAGAGATTTGCAGCTGACTGGGATATGGCTCAGCCTCAGTCATGGACTCCTGTAAAGAATCCTCCAACGGGCAAGAAAATTGCTATAGTAGGAGCCGGTCCTTCAGGTCTTTCTGCTGCATATTACAGTGCTATTAAAGGCCATGATGTGACAGTTTTCGAGCGTCAGCCTCATCCCGGAGGAATGATGAGATACGGTATACCCGAATATCGTCTTCCAAAAGCTACTCTCGACAAAGAAATTGAGCTTATAAAAAATCTCGGTGTAAAAATTATGACTGAGAAGGCTTTAGGAACCCATATTCATCTTGAAGACCTTCACAAGGATTTTGATGCCGTTTATCTTGCAATAGGTTCATGGCAGGCAACCCCGATGCATATTGAAGGTGAAAAGCTTGAAGGTGTATGGCAGGTATAAACTATCTTGAGCAGGTGACAAAAAACGTTGATATTCCTTTAGGAGACAATGTTGTGGTAATCGGAGGCGGAAATACAGCCATCGACTGTGCCCGTACAGCTCTTAGAAAAGGAGCAAAATCTGTAAAGCTCGTATACCGCCGTACCCGTGAGGAAATGCCGGCAGAGCCCTACGAAGTGGAAGAAGCTATTCATGAAGGTGTTGAAATGATCTTCTTGATGGCACCTACCAAAATTGTCTTAAAAGACGGCAAAAAGAAGCTTATATGTATTCGTATGCAGCTCGGAGAACCGGACCGTTCCGGCCGTCGCCGCCCGGTTCCTATTGAAGGAAGCGAAATTGAGATTGATGCAGATACAATAATCGGTGCCATAGGTCAAAGTACCAACACCCAGTTCCTCTACAACGACCTTCCGGTAAAACTCAACAAATGGGGAGATATCGAAGTCAATGGCAAGACCTTACAGACTTCCGAGTACAATATATTTGCCGGAGGTGACTGTGTAACAGGCCCCGCAACGGTAATTCAGGCTGTTGCCGCAGGCCGTCAGGCAGCCGAATCCATGGATAGTTTCCTGATGAAGGGTTATATCAAAGAAGGAAATATAGACTACAGCTGCAGCCGCGGTTCCATGGAAGATCTTCCGAAATGGGAATTCCGTGAGATACCGAAAGTTGCCCGTGCAACAATGCCCTCAATCTCTCTTGCTGAACGTAAAAACAACTTTAATGAAGTTGAATTGGGTCTTGCTGAAGAAACTGCAAGAAAAGAAGCGCGCCGTTGTCTCAAATGCGGATGTAGTGCTCGTTTCACCTGCGACTTAAGAAAAGAAGCAAGTATGCATGGCATAGTTTACGAAGAACCGGTTCACGAGCGTCCATATATTCCAAAGGTAGATGACCACCCATTCATCGTTCGCGATCATAACAAGTGTATTTCCTGCGGACGCTGTATCGCTGCATGTGCTGAGATTGAAGGTCCGGGTGTTCTCACCTTCTATATGAAAAACGGCCGTCAGCTTGTAGGTACAAAAAGCGGTCTTCCTCTCAGAGAAACCGATTGCGTAAGCTGCGGTCAGTGTGTTACTGCTTGTCCGTGCGCTGCCCTCGACTATCGCCGTGAGAGAGGAAAAGTGGTAAGGGCAATCAACAATCCCAAAAAGACTGTTGTCGGATTTGTTGCGCCGGCTGTTCGCAGCCTTATTTCCAATACCTTTGGTGTTTCACATGAGGAAGCATCTCCGTTTATGGCAGGACTCCTTAAAAAGCTTGGTTTTGACAAGGTATTTGACTTTACGTTTGCTGCAGACCTGACCATTGTGGAGGAAACCACAGAGTTCCTTTCAAGGGTTCAAAACAAGGGTGTAATGCCTCAATTTACATCCTGCTGCCCGGGATGGATCAATTTTGTTGAAAAGAGATATCCTGAAATAATTCCTCACCTTTCCACCTGCAAATCACCGCAGATGATGATGGGTGCAACTGTTAAAAATCACTATGCAAAGCTTATGGGATTAAATAAAGAGGACCTCTTTGTGGTATCCATAGTTCCATGTCTTGCAAAGAAATATGAAGCTGCACGTCCGGAGTTTGCTCCCGATGGCATCCGTGATGTGGACGCAGTTCTTACAACCACAGAAATGCTTGAAATGATGGAACTTGCAGACATCAAGCCTTCGGAAATAGAACCTCAGGAATTTGACGAGCCTTATAAGCAAGTTTCCGGTGCGGGTATACTCTTCGGTGCTTCCGGTGGTGTGGCTGAAGCTGCCCTTCGTATGGCTGTTGAAAAGCTTACCGGAAATGTGCTTACCGATCATCTCGACTTTGAAGAAATCCGCGGCTTTGAAGGCGTAAAAGAATCCACAGTAGATGCGAACGGCACAAAGGTCCGTGTGGCTGTTGTCAGCGGCCTTAAGAATGCTGAACCTATCATTGAGAAAATACTAAACGGCGTTGATGTGGGATATGACCTTATAGAAGTAATGGCGTGCCCCGGTGGATGTATCTGCGGTGCCGGACATCCTGTTCCTGAAAAAGTAGATTCCCTTGAAAGACGCCAGCAAGTTCTTGTGAATATAGACAAAGTTTCAAAATACAGAAAGTCTCAGGAGAATCCGGATATCTTAAGGCTTTACAACGAGTTTTACGGTGAGCCGAATTCTCATCTGGCTCATGAGCTTCTGCATACGCACTATACTCCAAAACACGGTGACAACACCTGCAGCCCTGAACGCAAAAAAGGAACTGCAGCATTTGACGTTCAAGAATTTACAATTTGCATGTGTGAATCCTGTATGCAAAAAGGCGCTGAAAACCTTTACAATGATTTGAGCACAAAAATAAAGCTGTTTAAAATGGATCCGTTTGTTCAGATTAAGACAATCCGATTAAAGGAAAACCATCCGGGCAAAGGCGTGTATATCGCGCTTAACGGCAAACAGATAGAAGAGCCGATGCTCGGCGTTATTCCAAATGACTCCAAATAAAAGCCGTTTGCATATAAAATAGAAATGGACCGGATAAAACCGGTCCTTATTTTTATTTGGCCTCTTGGAATGAAATGAAAGAGGCAAAAGCGAAGGGACTTGATGTCCCGAGCTTTTATTTAAACTGCATATCAAAATTACATATTGGATAATCCCGTGTATTTTAAGCTTTAGGTTATTTACGAATTCTTCATTATAACGTTTTCTATAGCGTCTGCAACATCCTCGCAAGCATCACAGCATTTTTCAAGGTAGTGGAAGGTCATATCCCATCCTGCGATCTCTTTGCAGTCATTGCAATTGCAATACAAATCTCTTGTCGCCTCTGTAAATAGCCGGTCTCCCTCTTCCTCAAGCTGATTGACTTCAATAATTAATTGGTGTAAATCCGGAGACTTTCTGAAATTAATAAACTCACTAAGTGCTGTTTTTAACGAATTGCAGCATTTCACAATAATCTCGGTCATTTTTATGGCCTGCGGGCGGATGCTTTTAACATTATACATATACATACGCATTACTACGTCTTCAATTGAGTCGGTCACATTATCTATTGCATCCGTCAATGCCATGATATCTTCCCTCTCAATAGGAGTTATAAATTCTTTTGCAAGCTTTTTAACCATTATATGCTTGCTTCGTCTCCGCTATGCTCTATAGCGTGCATTTCCTTCATTTTTTCCGGCAATTCTTCCGCCTTGTAATTATTCATAATCTGGTTCAACAAATTTGCCGCCTGGCAAGAATAATCCACCAATTCCACAAATGTGTCAAAATAATATGAATCTTTTTTTCGTGCCATAATCCAAACCTCTTCCTCAAAAATATATTTCCATTACTTTTATAATCCGCGTTAAAAGATGTTCATAAACAGCAATGCCATCAAAAAGCCTATCAATCCGCATCCCGGGAAAGTCAAAATCCATGCTGTCACCATTTCTTTTACCACTCCCCAGTTAACTGAGGATATGCGTTTTGCCGCACCCACACCCATAATAGCTGTCGTCTTGGTATGAGTGGTGCTGACCGGCAAACCGAAAAGTGATGCTATAAACAAGCATATTACGCCTGCAAGGTCGGCAGAAAATCCTTGATACTTTTCAAGTTTGACCATGTCCATTCCCACAGCTTTAATAATTCTGTATCCTCCAATAGAAGTACCTGTGGCCATAACTGCCGAGCAAAGAATAATCATCCAGTTCGGTATGACGAATTCCGTCACTTGTGCTTGTCCCTGCGTTAAAAACATGCCCAGCATAAATACGCCCATAAATTTCTGTCCGTCCTGTGCACCATGCATAAATGCCATACCGGCACTGGATAAAACCTGGGCATTTTTGAAAAAGCCAAAAGTTTTTGACCTGTTGACCCTTCTAAAAAGCTTCTCAACCAGCTTTACAACCGACCATCCCGTTGCAAAACCCAATATCAAGGACAATGCCAAGCCGTAAAGAACATTAACCCATTCATTAAAATTAATACCGCCAAGGCCTTTCTGAAGGGCAATTGCAGCACCGCTTATTCCGGCAATAAGTGCATGGCTCTCGCTGGTTGGAATCCCAAACCACCAGGCAGCCGTCGCCCAAAGCACAATCGCAAAAAGAGCGGCACAAAGGGCTACCAATGCTTTACCGGAATCTCCCCCAAAATCAACCATTTTATAAATGGTCTCTGCTACTCTTGCATTGAGCTTTGTCATAACAAAAACACCAAGAAAGTCAAAAAATGCTGCCATTATTATGGCGGCACGCGGACTTATTGACCGTGTCGAAACACAAGTGGCAATTGCGTTAGGAGCATCAGTCCATCCATTCACCATTATTACTCCCAATGTAAGAATCGTAGTTATAATTAATGGAGGACTTGATATTAAGTGACTTAAAAATTCAGTAAGTGTTACAGTCATATTCCCTCTACTTTCTTTATGTATTACATTATTT
>NZ_BAVR01000019.1 GCF_000521465.1 Acetivibrio straminisolvens JCM 21531 | reverse complement strand
AATTATACTCCGGCGGTGACACGTACGGTGGTGTGGGGGGACGGCTAATCAAATAATGATTAGCTCCTACCCGATTTTTTGACCATCTTCTAAAAAGCATGCCAAGACTTTCGCCAAAAATCTATTCTGTTCATTAATCCATAGGCTGTGAGCAGAATGTTCAAACTACACAATCTGCTTATTGGTTCATCCAGTATCCACTCGTATTCCTCAGCCAGTACGGTGGGAGCGTTGACATCATGCCGTCCCAGGAAGAAGTAGACAGGTACATCCAGCTTGAAATAATCCTTTCTCAAGTCGATATCATAAAACATCTCTATCCTTGAATTTTAATCAATTCTTCTATCAGTCATCAATAAAAGCTGTTCCACTTAACAATAGTGAATGAAGTAAAAATATTACATTTTCATTAGCAGATTCTGCGACTGGATGACTCTGGTTTCTCCAAAATTCTTCTGTCTTTGCAACATCTTTTAGATATCTCTTATTTGTCCAAGGGCAGAATAACGGACTCTTATGTATTGCCGGATATAATGGATGTATATAGAATGAACCGATATTTAGCTTTCTACTTAACCTTTCGATAACTTCTTTAGCATTCATATTGTTAAATTTAGATTTGTCAAATGGAATGATATAGCCATAATATGTCCTATATGAATTATTTTCATATGGTTTAACTATTTTAATACCATCTATTTCACTTAATTTTTCAACCAAATATTCTACATTTTTCTGACGTAACTCATTTTGTTCATCAATCTTTTCCATATTGTGAAGAAGAATAGCTGCCTGAAATTCACTCAAATTATAATTCGTTCCGTGAATTTCTCCTAGTGCCTCAATTTCCATAAAACCATATTTTTTTGCTGTTTCTTCTACATAAGCTCTCCCATCACATCTTAGCTGCTGGATTTTCTTATACAATTCATAATCATCGGTAACAACAGCTCCTCCTTCACCACAAGTAAGAATTTTACCCTGCTGAAAACTAAATGTTCCAATATCTGCAATCGTCCCCGCATACTTATCTTTCCACATAGAAAAATGTGTCTGTGCATTATCTTCAATTACTTTTAAGTTGTACTTATTCGCAATCTCCATAATACGATCCATCTGTGCCATAGCACCACACAAATGAACCGCTATAATTGCTTTCGTTCTATCTGTTATAGCAGACTCAATTTTTTCTGGATCTATGCAGTAGTTCTGCTCACAAACATCTACAAGAACGGGTTCTGCATTTACTTGTAATACTGCAGTTGCAGTAGCTACCCAACTTAATGCCGGTACAATAACCTGGTCTCCTTCACCAATTCCGAGTGCCTCCAAAGCACAAATTAAGGCAGTAGAACCACTTGAAACAGTTACACAGTAGGATACCTTATTCTTTTTTGCAAATTCCTTTTCAAATTTTGCATTGTAGCTATCCTGTCCTGTCCAATAACCGGATAATGACCATCTGTTATTATCAATTACCCCTTTTAATGCTGATATTAATCCTTCGTCAGCAATTGGCCATTCTATACTTTTTTTTCTTTGCATAATCATTCCCCTTCCTTTTTATATATAAATTAAATGTAACTCCATGCTGACCTGACTTATAGTTTATAAACTCATTCCTTCATTTTATTTAATAATAACGGTAAAAATACATTAATATCTGCAACACATCCTAACGTAGCTTTTTTAAAAATTTGTGCATTTTCATCATTATTAACTGCCCAGATTTCATTACATAACACTCCCGACATATGTTGTATACAACCAGATATTCCAAAAGCAATGTATAACTTTGGCTTCACAGTCACCCCTGTCTGTCCAATTTGATATTTTCTATCAATCATTCCCATATCAACTAATGCTCTTGTAGCACCTACCTGAGCACCATAAAGTACTGCGAGTTCAAAAACCATATCTAAATTTTTCTTGCTTTTTATTCCTCTCCCGACAGCAAAAATAATTTGTGCCTTTTCTAATGACTGACTATTTTCCAGAACTTTGATACGATCCAACAGTGTTAAGAAGTCGGTTTTGAAATTCGTTACATCATATCTGACCAATTTACACGTACCGTCATTATCTCTACATTCCGCTAGCGGAAAAACATGTGGTCTCACTGTAGCCATCTGTGGTTTTCTTCTTGGACATATAATCTCTGCTTCTATATTATCTCCAAAAGCGGGACGTACCTGAATTAATGTACCCTCATTCATGTCTAACCAAATGCAATCTGCTGTCAATCCAGTTTTCAGTGCTGACGCAATCCATGGGGCAATTGTTCTTCCATATAGCGTACTACCTAAAAGCACCACACCTGGCTTATACTTTCTAATCATCTCCACTAACGTGTTCGCATAGTTTCCAAATCATAGTATTCAAACATTTTATTTTCTGCATAAAGGATGTAGTCATAGGAAAACCTTTTTATTTCTTCAATTTTCTCCTGTAACGCATATCCTATTAGTACTAATGTTAGCGTGTTATTATTCCTATCTGCAAGTTTTCTTCCAATGCTGTTCAATTCATATATAACATCAAACTTATCAGAATCAGAAGGTTCTGAAATGACCCATACTCCGCCTTCTTCAATCGTACTTTCACCCAATATAAAGTCCTCCCCTCATCCGTAAAATTTTGATGATATAAATTACATCCCTTTCCATTTTTTTAGATAACTAATAAATTGTTCTACTTTCTCCTCCTGATCTCCGTCAATCATAACTCCAGTCTGTATTCCAACTTTCACATGCATACTTTTCACTTGAGTTGCTGAACCTGATAATCCGCATTGTGCACAGTCTGCATGAATATCCTGTGCATTCCATACACTAACATCTTTATTTTGTGCTTCAAGAATAAATTTAATTTTCTTAGTTCGTATTTTAAGTTCAGAACTTACAGCTGTTATTACTACTGGCAATGACGCTTCTACTATTTTTATACCTTGATAATCAATCTGCTGAACTTGTATTTTTTTCTCATCAACGTATTGTATTGATAACACATTTGCTAATAACTTCATTCCAAGTCTTTGTGCAAGATTTGGTCCTACCTGTGCTGTACATCCATCACTACTCTCACAGCCACACAAAATAATCTTACACTCTCCTATTTTCCTAATCCCGCAAGAAAGAACATAAGAAGTTGCAAGTGTGTCTGAACCTTGAAAGGCTTTATCACTCAGCAAAACTGCATCATCCACACCATATCCATACAAACTTCTAATCAGGTTAATGCAATTGTGATTTGCCATACTTAATACTAGGACATTGAAATCCTTTTGCATATCTTTGCATCTCAATCCAAGTTCTAAAGCGTAATAATCAAGCTCATTAATTACCATATCGGCTCCATTTCTGACTAGAACCCCTTTTTCTTTATCCACATACATTTTTTCCCTATCCGGAACTGGTTTCACACACACTACAATATTCATGGCAAATATCCTCTATCTACTTGTTATTTCAAATTTATTTCTAGGTTCTTTAAAAAAGATACTGTTTAAAATAAATGATGCTATCAGACATATAATAGAGATTACCAACACATTATGTATACTCACAACACCTATATCAACAAGTCTTCCAAACAATAATGAAATTAGAAGTGATGGTGCCGTTACTGTATTGGCAATTCCTATATACTGAGATTTATTGATATTCCTTGTAGAATCAATAGGAATATTAATTACCGCAACTTCCTTCATGGCAAGTCCTAAAACAATACACCCATAGATTATGAATACTAGAAGTTTATTCTTGTTAAGCAAAAGAATGGACGTAAAAACAATCTGTATCGATAGTGCTGCCAGCATGATGTAGCGGAAACCTTTTTTTATCTCCTATTCTACCACCTATGTAATTTCCAATCCCAAAGATAATACAATAAATAATCGTAAATTTTATTGTATCTTCATTCGGAATATCAAAAAGGTTTATGATATATAATAAAGTAAATGTAGTAATACATATGCTGAAGTTTGCAAGATACTGCAATAAGAGATAAATTCTAAAATTCTTATCCTTTGCCAGAATGTCTTTACAAGAGCAAAAATACTCATACCAATTAATCTTTTGAGCAACATTGTGAAATTCCTCTTTTGGTTCCTTTACAAGTAAAAAGAATTGTGTGGCTATTAGTGCAAAAATGAAAAAAATCAGAAATCCGGCACGATAGTATTGAAATGTATCTAATCGCTCATTCAAAGCATTCATTAGAGGATAAGCTAATAAACTTATGATGTATCCAAAGGAAAATACAATTCCCCAAAGAGTTCCCCTCTTTTCTTCAGGAACAACATAAGAAACATAATTCTGATAGGCTACACACTCCAATGATAATCCTAAATTACTGCAAATCAGCAATAGAAACAAACAAGGTACAAAGTAAAAACCAATTCCCTTCATATTGCCCAAAACTAAGTAAATAGCCAGATATGGAACTATAATCCATATACAAGATAAATAAAGAACCTTTCTCATATTCTTGTTAATATGTATAACTGCCCCCCATAAAATACATGGTACAGAATTAAAGAACATAAAAACAGGAACAACTGCACTTACTGCTAGATTACTTGCATTTACTTGCTTTAAAAAATAAATCAGAGAAGTTTCCGGATGAACCAGAGTTGAACCAATCTGCCATAAAATGTTCACCATAGTAAAGCTTATTAAATTTCTTACATAGTAATCATATCTGCTTTTTGAACTCTCTTTCATGATTTAACCTCCACTTTAAATAGATGCAAAACATTTATATATATTGCAGAGAATCTGGTACTCCTTATCTGAATTAAAATTGACAATGTCATAAACTTTCTGAATAGCTTCTTTATTTTTCAACTGACCAATTATTGTCTCATAATTATTGTCAACCAATTCAGCCCTCAGATAAATTAAACGAGCGTTTTCAAAACCCTTTACTATATTCTGATACTCTTTCAGATATATGCCTATATTTTGTTCTAATCCGTTTTTTGACATAAAGTACTCTATTTTTTTTAACATTCCTCTTTTGTGCTCCGCTAGCAAATGAAATGTACGGTAATCATGTTTAAATTCACCTTTTAATAATTTCTTCAAATTATCAAGAATACTTTCATATACTTGCATTCCGTATTTTGCATTCTTCCCCATTTCAATCACTACATCTTTTCTTAATAAGGATTCATCTGGAATTGCATAAATATATTCATTTAATTTTTTGAGAAAAATCTCTATTCTGGCTTGATAAGGTTCCTTTAAATCAAACACCCTGTTCAAGTATGCAGTATGCATTTTTACCCAACAGAAGTCATTATCATATTCTGCCTTTCCTTTTTCATAAGCTTCTCTAAAGATTTCAAATGGATATTCTGCTTCAACAAATCGCTGTCTTCCATCATACCCAAGCCCAAAAAACACTTCTTTATCTAAATCATATCCATACAATAAAGTTTGGTGAATATGAGTATACTTATGGTATGCCGCACGTCCTGGCAAATAGTATTCGTTTGTGTAAATTGTGGAATAATAATTGTTATTAATATTGTCAATAACAAATTTAACAATATCAGATACATCCTTCATATGTTCTGAAGACATATCAATAATATCTGATACATCTTCATAAAAGTAGTCCTTCTCAAGCATGTCAACCCAACATACACCTGTATTATGCATCATGGTATACAATTGGATAAAATGTTCATTCATCCATGGATAAATATTTTTATTCCATAAAAGTGTACACAATGGAAAATTAAAATGAAGAAATGTAGTTACATCAGACTGAATTTCTATCGGCAATTTTTTTTCTTCTTGTACTCTTCATAGTATCGTTATACCCTCTTCCCTTTTTCTTTATTGTTTATGATTGTCTCGAAACGAGAAACAATGCTCTTCCAATCAAATTCTGCACAAAATTTCTTCCTAAAATCTTCACCAATCTCTATAGCTGACCTATGAGACAGTAATGTTCTAAGAGTGTCACTTAGTTTAATTATATCCGGCTTCGCCAGTTCGAGCCTAAGCGGCTTTTGCTCGTGTTCTGGCGATTCTAAAAATATATCATCCAACACTTCTATTTTCTTTACCATATCAATGCTTATCATCTCATTAGCCGAAAAATAATCGATATACGTATCACGGTTCCAAATAATCGGTTTCTTACCTAGTGCCACTGAATAAAGTACAAGTGGATTAATTTCTTCAAGAGAATTTAAGTTAATGTATGCATCACATTCTGAAATTTGGCGGATATAATCACTTTCCTTATATACTCCCTCAATCAAGGTTATGTTATCAGTTTCCGCCATAATTCCCCTTAATTTTTCCATATAGCCCCTTTTTTTTGTCACTACGTTATATATATTAGAATTAATCCACTGATTAAATGAATCATTATAGATAAAGTTATCTTTAGCATACTCTTCTATATTATATGTTACAATTTTAAGATGTATATTTTTTATGTTTTTTACAATTTCAGCTATTTCTATTAAGTTTGTATTCTTATTAATTGTTTGATCCGCCCACAACAATATGAATACTTTATTACTGTCCCTGTTTTTACATTGATACTGATATAACTGTTCTGTATCAATCCCTACAGGTAAAAATTCCTTTTTTACATTCCATGAAGCAAAATCTTCTTTTCTTTTCTGAAAAACGGTTGGATAGCTACTCCTTATTTCATCGTGTTCTTTCTGACTGATTAACGATTGTTCCTGCCATAATATTCGGCTTGATAATGAACGCTCAGAACAAGCATTTATCGAATCCATAAAACATGGTATCTTATTTCCAGCAAAGTTTAATGTATGATTTCTCGCTTCGCTCAGCCATTGTTTGTTCTCATCTTCATTAAGCAGAAACACATTATCAAATTCAATTTCCTGAAACAAATCAATATCAACATTTATTCCTACAAGATATCCCATCTTTTTCGCTGCTATTGCAAAATGCAGCAAACAATATTGTGTCTTAAACATATGATAATATGGTGAAAGGTTTATAAGTACTGCCCTATTGAATCTGACATATCTCTGCAATTCGCCCTCTTCATCCATAATCCAAACACTTCTGCATATTCTAGATGCTTCTTCACATAAGACCATAAAAAGTCCTTCATTGATATTTTTATATTTCTGAGATACAATACCGCAAGAAAATACATGGTCTTGAAAGTCGGTTCGAAATCCAATCATATTTACTACTTTATTATCCATGAGTCTGGTTTCTGGTACATATGCGAAAGAAACCTGTTCACACTTAATCAACTCTATATTTTCAATTCCAAATAGAATGGTATTTGCTGAAATTTTTTTCTTTACTTCTTCAATATTTTTTATCTCATTTATTATTGCTTCCTTGCTTATAATGCGTTCTTGTATTCTGATATATTCGTTTGACCATATTTCTGCTTCCTTTGTAAATAGTTCGACCATCCAGTTCCGATGTTTTTCTACCAGAAATTTAGAGTTTTTCTGAAAATCTTCCTCTCTTTTTGCCAATTCAATATGATGGTATAAATGATAAACGCATATATCCTCTATCATCTTTATATCAGCACCGTTTTTCCATAAGCGGTATCCCAACTCAATATCTTCATTTCCCCAATTTTCTCCAAATTGCTCATCAAATCCATTAACTTGATCAAACTGCCACTTTGCTATACTAAAGCAAGCGGAATACAAAATCTGCCACCCCCCCCTGTAATACTGGTTCGTTTCTCGGAAATAACGCATTGGAGTTTTTCTCCCATCCAGTGTACCTGGCAAATTCTCGATTATTTCAAAATGGTTCTGCACAATATATTCACTTATCTGATTTGGCTCATATTTATTCAGATATACACGATATCCAACTGATACCTGTCCATCCTTTCTGTGCTTCTCAAAATTGGAAATAAGGTCTTTCCCTGGGAGAATATCACCGTCCAAGAATATCAAATTCTTTCCTTTTGCATGTTTTGCACCGTAGTTACGGTTATTACTCCTATTGCCGCAGTGTGGTCTTCTTAGATATTGAATATTCATCTGCTTACTGTATCTGCTCACCAAATCATTGAGCTTTACAGCAGAACCATCATCAACAATAATTACTTCATAGTCTATTTTAGGATAATTCTGTACAGCTAATGCTGACAAAATTAGTTTTATTTCATCATACTTATTCCAATATAATACAATAACTGAATACTCCATCGCTCTTCACCCAACTCTCCCATCAGTTTGACTGGTAGTTAAACTTTTATTTATGTAATCTTATATCAAATTGTTTTCCGCCAACTAGAACCTGCAATAAATGCTCCTCAAAAACATACTTATTTTCCTCATTTAAGACTTTTAATCTGTCTTTTTCTATCACTATTGTAACATTTTCTACCTGTCCCTTCCTTACAAGGAGTTTTTTGTATCCAAGCAATTCTAAGCGAAGACCAACACATGAAAAGTATAGATGCCTCCCCCAGACCTGCACAACTTCTTTTCCATCAAGATCACCATTATTTCTAATATCCAAGGTAATAATCAGATCCTGATTAGCTTCCAATTCTTCTGGTACATAAATATTCTCATAAGTAAAGCTGGTATAACTAAGACCATAGCCAAAAGGAAATAATGGATTGTAGGTCGTCATGTTTCTTGAATTATATAAGACTGGTAAATCACTAGATGATCTAGGAAATGATATTGGAAGCTTTCCTGATGGGTTGACCTTGCCTAAAAGAATATCTGCTATTCCAGTCCCTCCTTGTGTTCCTGGAAGGCAACACCATACTATGGCATCTGCTAGTTCCAGTATGTTTGCAATAACCAGTGGACGTCCTGATATCAAAACACATACAACTTTCTCCTGATTTTTCCTAAGTTTCTTTAAGAGATCCAACTGCTCCTGTGGTACACATAGCTCTGGTAAATCGCAACCTTCTTCTGCATAAGGTTCTTCAGCAATTACCATAATTGCCATATCAGCAGTTTCTTTGTATTTAGAAAGCTCTATTTCATCTTTTGCATAATCGATCTTGGAAAACTCTTTTGAATTCTTTCTAAGTGCTGTCAGCAAGGTATCTCCTGACTGAATGTCCTCTTCATTGATAATATTCCATCCCATAGTCCATCCGCCACATAAATGTCTTCTTGTGTCCGCTGCCTCTCCTACAACAAGGATTCTTTTGTGATTATCACTTATTGGCAATACTTGATCATTTTTTAACAGAACTGCTGATTCACTCACAATATGATAAGCGGTTTCTACAGATTCCGGACTCCCTATTTCCACCACCTCTGATTCTTTTCTCCCATTGAATAGGTTGAACTCCGCCTTTAATCTCAGTACTCTTTCTACAGATTCATTAATTCTTTTCATTGGGATGAGACCATTCTCTACTGCATTTATAATAATATCAATGATATCCAAATTATCCGGCACCATGTTTAAATCAATTCCGGCATTAATTGCCGCAATAATCCCTGATTTCAAAGAGTCCATAGTCATATGCCTTGTATATATTTTTTGAAGATCGGCCCAGTCTGATACTATTAATCCCTGAAAACCCAATTCTTCACGCAATAATTTTTGCATAATCCATTTATTTTTATGAACAGGAATTCCATTAAGTGAACTGCTGTTGAGCATAATCATCTTGACTCCTGCCTGTACGGCAGCTCGGAAAGATGGAAGATGAATTTCCCTTATTGTCCTTTCCGAAATATCAATTGGTTCCCTGTCACGTCCAGTGCTCGATTCTCCGTAAGCTAAGAAGTGTTTGGCACACGCCCCAAATAATTTACTTTCCTGATATCCTTTTACATACTGTTCTGTCATTTTTGCTGCGAGATATGGATCTTCACCACAACTCTCATACACGCGAGACCATCTTGGATCTCTCGCAATATCCCCATTTGGTGCAAATACAAAATTCATACCCGCATATCTAAGTTCCTTTTCAACATTTTTCGCTAACCGGTAAGCAAGGGAGTCATCCCATGTTGATACTACACCTAGATTATGTGGATATATGGTAGCATTGGATAAATAATTAAAACCATGTATTGCGTCTAGTCCTTGCAATACAGGAATCTTAAGACGGGTTTTATCCGTATATTTTTTTAGTTCATCACATACATTACGCCATCCCTCAATGGTATTATCTTTTAATATACCTGTTCCACCATAAAAAATAAAACCAACACCATATTCAATCAATACTCGTTCTAAAGCTTTCGGATTTAAGTCCTTTTTATATAATTCCAATCTTCTTCTGCCATGTTTTCATCCCATGGCTCTTCCATCAATCTATGAATCTCAATCATCTGGAGTTGTCCAATCTTTTCTCTTATCGTCATTGCATGAATCATTTCATATAAATCTTTTTCACTAATTTGACCCATATTCAAGTTCTCCATTATCTATAATTCAAAATCCAGTCCATCTTCTGTCAGTGCACTATAATGATTGCATACTTTACATACCTCGTAATTAGACCGCTTTCCTTCTGCCAGTTCTGTTCGTATACGCACATATACCTCATCGTTCCAAATATCTATTAAATCACGTTCCATGATATTTCCCATTGTATGTACCTGACAGTAATCATTAAAACAGTATACTACATTACCTTTACAAGTAATAACTAGTAAATTCTTTGGAACAATACATGGCCTTTCCGAAATAACATTTCCACCAACTCCTTCAAGTAATCCTCCCCTATTCACAAGATTCAATTCTTTACTTGTTAAATAAGTAACTTTCTCTTTAAGGTTATCACTTATATGGTCATAAACTTTTTGAAATCTATGACCATTACCTTGGTGATTAGTTATAATAAATTTATCAACACCATAGTCATTCAGTAAAACCAACTTTTCCCTATCCAAATAATCTCCATTGGAATATAGAAAAATTTTACTATCGGGTAATTGTATTTTTGTCTCTTTCACGTATGGAATTAAATTTTTACATAGCAAAGGCTCTCCAAAGAAATGATACGAAATTCTGCCATCAAATTTTATCTTTCTCAGGCTTTCTAGTAACTTATAAAATACTTTTGATTCCATTTCCCCTTGTTCTTTTCTTTTCATAAATGAATTTGGGCAGTAAGAGCATTTACGATTACATTGTGAATTAATCTCTATTTCAACCATTCGAAACATTTTCCCCAACCTCATTATCATTTAATATAATTGTGTCCCTATTATTTAGTCGACTCTAACCAATCCTTTAAAATTCTATATTGATCTGAAGTCATATTTACGTCAGTACCAAGAGGTGTTTTGAAAAATAGTGAAAATTGACTTTGCGTTCCATAACTCTCCTTCTTCCATGCATACTGTGTTAATCGAATTAAGTCGATAACCAGTGGTGCTGCAAGGAAGGAATCAATTCCCTGCCAAGTAAATGTCATATTCATCTTTGCTCCGCCAAATCCGCTGAACAGAATATAATCCCAGGCAACTTTATTATCTCCCATCGGTTTCATATAGTCGATTCTAACTTTACAGTCCGGAGAGTAACCAAGGCATTTCTGCAATACCTGCTTTTTAGAAGCAATCTTAGTCTCTTTATTATCACCATAATCTAAAACTTTACCATCTAAGTTTCCTAAAATATTAGTTCCATACCACATTTCAACATTTAGATTACGAACTCTAAATAATTCTGATAATACAGTCTTTAATAATGTTTCTCCGGTTTTTCCATCTTTACCCGCGATAGGTACTTTCCTTTCAAGAGCAAGTTCCTCTAATGCTGGAAAATCTGCACAAATTGATGGTGTAAAATTGATATAAGGAATTCCTTCATCGATTGCACAATATGCATAAAGCTGACCTGGTGTAATATTGCATTCATTTAACTCAATGGCTCTTCTAAAATTATCAATAGATGAATGATTTTCATTCATTCGAATAGTTGCTTCTGTAGAAGCAAGGTTAACCATAATGCAGTCATCGTTTCCCTTAAATGCTAACAATTCTTTTTTAATATGATCTACTGCTTCCGCAAGGTTGTTGCAATTTTTTCTCGATTCACTTGTACCAATATCCTCTATAGCAGTTCCACCATTAATACATACACCCTTAAATACCTGAACTTCACTTAAACACTTCTGTACTTCTTTATCATACTGAATGTGAAAAATGTCATTTTGGTCTCCAATAATTGCAGATTCAACCATCCCCTCTGCTCTAACATCAAATCCACCAAATTCAAAACTGTTGGTATCTATTAAAGGAATATCTTTAAATAACTCTGTATTGGTAAGTAGTGCGTCAACCTGAGTTCCATTAATTTTACTTTTAAAAATTCCTGTCATAGTTACTGTTGAAATTCCGCCTTTAACACCAATAATACAAATTTTCATTTTATTTGCCATTCCTTTCGCTTCGCTCAAGGCACAAAACGTAATAAAAAAGCTACTTGCCAGGAGCTGATTATAGTTAAGCAATAACTCCAGTTCTGTCATACCTGACTTTTATTTGTAATCTTCCCTTCGGATTTTAGGCACATTTCCAGTTGATTCCTCCTTTTTTTCCTCTTCTCACCCCCTATGCCCAACTGCATTATCTGCCAATGGATATCTATCAACAGTTCTAACCATCATATTCGTTCCTTTTGTCCAGGAATTGTGTGAAATGTCCGAATCAGCTTGCTACTAACTGTTGCTATGGATTTGCATTTTCACGTACAATTTGGGGCCAGAGTTTTTTATCTAGTCCATATTGATTCAGAAAAGCATAAACACATCTCTCCAAACCAAATGCTGCACAACTTGAATTAATCACTTTTCCATTGTTTGTAATATGAAATGATCTGCCAAGGAAATCTTTGTGATTGTTGATCGATCCTATTGCAACCTTGGAAGAATTCCCGTTTAATCTTGCATTTACTTCAGTTTTTAATCCGAAAGTTCTTTGAAATGTGCTTTGAATTGAGAATTCCTCCACAAAAAACGGGTCGTTTGCGGATGCTAAGTAATAGTTCATTCCTATCTCTTCAAACAAAAGTTTTATCTTCTCGGTTACATTCTTTATGTATTCACTTATCATTTCCTCTGTACCTAAGCAAATGATTTCCCTCATTGTAAAATCTCTGAGTCTCTCAAGCGTTCTCATACTTTTGGATTCATATCTGAAACATTTTCCTTCAGCCCCTATAATAAGCGGTTTATCCGTAAGATTTAAATCCCTATTTTTATACTGGGCATAGGTATGAAAACACACCGCAGAAGAATTAATCATATCTGTTTGAAAATGACTTCCTAATCTACTCATGTCAACATCTGACTCTATTGTCTTTGCCTGCTCGGAAAAATCGTCAATCAAATTCATATCCTCATTAAGCCTAGAAACGAAATTAAGACTTTCTGGTCTTGAAGATAGATACATTATATTTTGCATGGTTTTAATAGGAATCAATGTCGGATATTTATACTCTACAGCACCAAGTTCTTCTCCCATCTTTTTAATCTGATCTGAAAAGTAGGATAGTAACTCCAGGCATACTCCTGAAATCCCCACAACACCATTCTCTTCCTTAACAACCGCCTGACTACTTACCAGTTCATCCCAGACATCCTTTTTATTTGGAACCTCGATGTTATGGTCATATAACACTTTATTTTTAAAGAACTTATATGATTTATAAAACCTATCAGTCATCCTCTTAATCTTATCTTTTTCCTCTTCTGTACCTTTCTCTAAGGTAAAGATAACCTTTGGTTCTTCAATAAACTCTATGGACACAATATCCTTAGAGACATAATTAAGTCTATCAATAAATTCATCTCTCAACTCCACATCGAGTACTCTGTCCACAGCTACTTCATATAATTGCATTATACGTTCCACCTCTTTCGTACAAATAAAGGCCACTTGCTTTCATCTAATCCAAATTGACAAAAAAATGCATACGTAAGACGTTCCAGTCCAAATCCCAAACATGATGTTTTATTGTGTCTCCATCCGCAAATTTAAGATCAAACGCCTTTCCAAAGTAGTCATTATGAAGATTGGAAGATCCTACAGCAATTGTGTGTTCTGCATCTACATTAAGTCTAAACTCATATTTGCTCTCTTTTAGCATCTGTATTGCTCTCCTGTCCAACATGCTTTCATCTGCAAAGAATGGATCGGATGCAGACTGACAAACACCGATTAAGCCTATTGTATCAAACAATTCTATTACCTTCTGTAGCAGTATCTCACGGTTATTTTTGAATACAAAATCATTATCACCCATAAAAACGATTTCTCGAATTGTAAAATCCCATAATCTTTCTAAATTTTTATAATATTTCGATTCATATCGAAATGATTTTCCCCGAGAGGTGATTACAATGCCCTCTCTTGGGATTTGCCTTCCGGAATACTGCTGATATGTATGATAGCACATAGTTGGAGGAAGACAGTGTCCTATTCCGTCAGACATTTTAATATACTCTTCATATCCCATCTGTGAATCCTGCACCTTATAGTAAGTGTCAATCTCATTGTGCAGATGTGTTATAAACATTAAAAATTGTGGAAATGAATTCATATAATTTATTTTTTCAAGTGCCTTATAGGAAAGCAATGTTGGATACTGATATTCTTTTGCGTTGAAATTGCTCATAACTATACTTTTGAGTTGCTGATCAAAAAATTCATAAACCTTCATGAATTTCTGGCCAACTGCAACCAAACCTTCCCCCATTTCAAAGGCTTCTCCTTGTTCTTCCATAACTTGAAATATATTCTTAAAATATGTACGTGACTGCACTTTGCTTTTCCATTTCACTTTAGAGGGTATACTAAGATTTTTATTGAATTCTTGCTCAATTAACAAATTTACCTTTTTCTCAAGTTCATTAAAGCTCACTTTTTCTGAATCAAAATCAAGTGTCAATCCTATGATTTTATTCTCTTGAGTAATGAGCTCAAACTTCCTGATTGCATCCGATATGTAATAAATTCTTTGGAACAAATCTTGATAATTTGCCATACTAACTTCTTTTCTAAAGGCAATCCCAATCATTTTTCCACTTTCTCCTTTTTTCCATACTAACACCCATTGCATCCTGGTTGTACGGGTTCTCGTTCTCCTTCATAGACTTAAGGAATGATATATTATGTTTTGCTTTTTCTTTTTGACTAAAGAAACACGTTGCAATATTTCCTGTCCACTTCTTGCCTTCCTCTGTAATATGCAAATACTTATCATCTTCACTTATATAACCTAATTCCTTAAGCCTATCTATTGTGCTACGATATATCTGTATATCCTCTAATTCAGATTTGTCTTGAACCAAATATAACGGGAAAAAAACCATCTTTTTTCTATCCTGTTCTTCTTTAGAAACAAGCATTCCACAATCAATCGGATACTCACCTTTATCTATCATACTCATATACTTTTTGACATCCGGTACATTTCGGAAATTTACACCATCAAGATAGCTTCTTGAAGATGGCCCCAATCCAAGTACACTTCCGCCGTTAAAGAAATAATCAACATGAGGAGGGGCCTTTGTTTCCTCTTTAGAATAAGTAAAAGACATTACCTGATTATATTTTAATTCTTTGAATGTGTTTATAACTGATGCAGTCATTAGGATATTTTTTCTTTCACTAGGTTTCTCTTTAAAATAATTTCCCTTATCAATAACTTCCTTAAACTTGGTGTTTGGAAATATATTCAAGCTATATATATCAATAAACTTAGGACCAAGTTTGACCATTTCTTGAATATCATCTACTACCTGTTGTACTTTTTCTCCAGGAAGATTGTACATAAGATCCATCGAATAGTCTCGATACCCAATTTTATTAATTTTTTCCGTAACTTCATATATCTGTTCTACCGTTGATTCAATTAAAAGCTTTTTCCTTAGTTCTTTATTAAATGTCTGCACACCGATACTAAGACGTTGAACACCAATATCATAAAAAGCCTCTAGCTTTTCATCTTTCAGTAAACTTGCAGGATTCCCTTCCATGGTAATCAATTCGCATTCTGCACAGTTAAAGTTCTCTTTTATTTCCTGTATCACCATCCTTAAAAAATCCGGTTCTACTAATGACGGAGTTCCTCCACCAAACTGAATTGCTTTAACTTTCTTCGTCTTAAAATGTTCAAAGTTTTTGTACATCCTCAGTTCTTTACATATTGCTTCAAAATACTTTTTTCTTGCGTAATAATCATAATGACTCAACGGTTCCTTAAAATAAGAGCAGTAAAAACAAAATCTATTACAGAAAGGTACATGAATATAAATAACCAATCCATCGATACCGTTTATTGAACGTCTATTCAACAACTCCAAGTACTGTGGTACATTTTCAATAACATCTTCATACTTGCATAATTTTGGATAAAACAGTACATCCGTAAGCCTTTTTTTAAATTTTTCTATATACATCTTGTCACCTTCATTAATTATATATTTCTATACTTGCACTTTTTATCTAGAAATGCATAAATTTTCCCTAACGAATCAAAATTTTCAAGTGTATATTCATCATTCTCTAATTCAAAATTCAATTCTTCCATAAGAAATGTAATAAGTCGCATGATATCGATTGAATCAATAATTCCTCCCTTAATTAAGGATGTTGTTTCGGTAATATTTGTATTTTCACCATTTAACAATTCATTCTTAATGTAATTTTTACTATGACCTTATAGTCTTCCATTTTTTATCACCCTTTCATTCTACTATCATTAATATTAACTAAATCCCCATCTTATCTTGATTATAAGGATTATCTTTATTAATAACTGACTGAAAAAACGAGACATTATGCTTCCGTATTTGTTCATCACTAAAAAACATTCTTGAAATATTACCCGGCCATAAACATCCCTCATCTGTTAATACATAGCAATCATCTAATTCTTTCACTAAACCTTTCTTTATAAGATAGTTAAATTCTTTTTCCCATTTTTCAATACCATCATATTTCTTACATTTTAAAAGATTGGGGAAGAATACAACCTTTCTCTCATCTTTCTCATTTTCACTTGCATAGTTTCCACACTCTATTGGAAATTTACCTTTCGAAATACTTTGTAAGTAACCATCTACTGAAGAAACATTCCTGAAACTAATTCCACTAAGATAACTTCTAGATGATGGACCAATTCCAAGCAGATTAGAGCTAAAAAACAGTCTTTCATAAATCGATGCTTTCAACCCTGGCTTAGCATAAGTGAACACCATAACCTGCTGATAGCCATATCTAAGCAATTCCCTTTTGATAGTTTGATAAGCCTTCAAATACCTCATATCATCAGGAAATTCCTCAAACAATGTCTTGCCATCCAATATCTTTTTAAATCTCGTATTTGGGAATACATTCAGACCATAAACATCAATATAATCCGGATCAATTGCTACTATCTTTTGTGCATCCTCCAACAACTGCTCTTCTGTTTGATCAGGAAGGTTGATCATCAAATCCACTGCAATCTGATTAATACCCGCTAGTTTGATGTTGTAAGCGGCAGAATAAATATCATCGATTTTAGTTTTAATATTTAATTTTTTTCTCAGTTCCTCATTAAATGTCTGAACACCGAAACTTATTTTTGATACTCCCGCTTTTTGTAAATTCTTTAAAGAATCAAGGTTCTGAAGAGTTGCTGCATTTCCCTCCATTCCAATTAACTCACATTGACTGGTACCGAAATAAGCTTTGACAGTATCAATTAATCTTACAATCAACTTAGTATCAATATCGGTCGGCGTACCTCCGCCTATTTGTATTGCCTTAAGCACTTTATTTCTGAAAAATCCAAAATTTGCATACATCTCTATTTCTTTTATATAAGATTCAATCAGTTCTTCAATTACATTATCCGTATATTGGTGAAGAGGTTCTTTATAGTATGAACAGTATAAACATAGATTTTTACAAAACGGAATATGTATATAAACTAATAGTTCATTGTTCTCACCAATATCACCATCATTCAAAGGCTTTAAAAAGCTTTCTGCATCTTCTATGATATCAGAATATTTGCAAATTTTGGGATACACATAAAGTGGTGTCAAACTTTTACGAAAATTAACTTTATTCATATATTATTCCTTCCGTATTTTTTACATAACATCTGTTGATGCAATTACTTACAGTTCTTTTATACCAAGCCACCTACTGATAATTCCTCGCTGAATTTCTGATGTTCCGGCATAAATAGTCGATGCTAACGAATCTACAACTTGAGAACCAATTCCAGAGTCAAGGAGATATCCACTTGCACCATGAATCTGTAGTTGTTCAAGACTTGATTTAATATATGCCTCGCTTATAAACAGCTTGGTAATAGAAGACTCTAAATAATTTCCTTTTCCATTCTGTTTTAGCCATGCTGTTTTATATAATAATAACTCAGCAATTTCCACATTCATTTTCATATTTGCAATTTTATTAGATACAGATTGAAAATTTCCTATTGGACGATGAAACTGCTGCCTTGATTTTGCATATGCTACTGTAACATCTAACTGTTTCTTCATTCGTCCTAAATGTGTTGCAAACATGCAACTTCTTTCCCACTCGACGGCTGTGCTAAACACTAAAAAACCATCTCCAGGCTTTCCTAGCATATTCTCCTTTGGCACCCTACAGTCATCAAATACCAGTTCACCCATTGGAGCATTTTTTAATCCAATCTTTTCGACATTTTCACTAAGATAAAACCCCTTCATTCCTTTTTCGACAATAAAAGCGGATACATTATTAAGTTCTTTATCCGTTGATGTTTTTGCAAAAGATATAGACATCAGCTAATGGAGCGTTAGTTATGAAACACTTATTTCCGTTTAATATGTAAGAATCCCCATTTTCTTTTGCACAAGCATTCATGCCGAACGAATCGGAGCCCGAATTTGGCTCAGTCATTGCATGTGCACCAATGTATTCTCCTGTTGCTAACTTTGGCAGAAATCGTTCTTTCTGTTCTTTTGTTCCATGCTTTAAAATAGGCATAGTACATGAATATAAATGATTATTAATGGCAAATAAAAGACCATCATCATCGCATCCATAACCAAGTCCTTCCATCGAAAATACTGCTTGCATCGGAGTAAATCCTGCACCGCTGTATTCCTCTGAGACAAGAAGACCACATAACCCAAAATCAGAACAGAGTTCCATGCCTCTTCAAAATAGTTACTCGAGTTTTTGTCCAGTTTGTTAAGTTCATTGCCAAAAGCACGAAATTCTTTCTTCAATTCTAGATATGACTTATCAATTTCAAAATCCAATATTATTCACCCCCTCTATTTTTAGGTAATTATACTAAATACAACTTTTTTTAATATAATTTTATATATAATATATGATAATTCGTTTGTCAATTAAAAATTAACTTTATTGCAAATAAATTTTTAACAATCCGGTTTTTTGACATTTAAATAAAGAAAAAGTCTTTAAAAGCCTAGCGTGAATTTATCATAAAATTTAAATTTTAAAACAATTAAAATCCTAAAATGCCTTGAGAGAAGGAAAAGAGGGTATTTTTTGCCAACATTTTATGTATACACGAAGGTGAGAGCGTGGCGACTATTCAGTCTAAAATTACCAATGGCCATAAATACTGGTATATCGTTGAATCTCGTCGGGTCAACGGTAAACCAAGACCCGTCGTCCTTGAATATCTTGGTAAAGCCGATGACCTCCTCAAAAGACTTCAAGGTCTCAGAGATTCTCTTAAACTAAAATCTTATTCCCATGGCTTAGTTGCCAAATTACTTCAGGTCGCTTCGGAACTTGATATCTGTAATGTATTGAATGGCTTTGTACATTCTTCAAAAGAATATACAGCAGAAAAACCTATCAGAAATAACATGACCGCCGGTGCCTCTCTAATGCTTGTTGCAATTGGACGTGCCTGTGTAGTTACCAGTAAAAACGGTTGGGCACAATGGGCTCGTACAACAAGCCTTGAGTATTTGCTACGTACGAATTTCTCAAAGGTAGACAGCCAACATTTCTGGGACGCTATGGATGCTTTTCCTGTGGAAGCAATAGAAAGTGCAGAACGTCAGCTTCTTGAAAACACTCTACGTCACTACAACATAAAAATGGACTCTCTTTTTTATGACACTACTAACTTCTACACGTATATCAACACAACCAACAGCAGATGCCATATTGCAAAAAGAGGCAAGAATAAGCAAAAACGCATGGACCTTCGCAAAATCGGACTGGCTCTTGTTGTGACCAAAGACGATATGATTCCCCTGTTTCACCATTCCTATGAAGGGAACATGAACGATGCCAAAGTGTTCCGAAAAGTGATAGAGAAAATAAAGAATAGATTAGAAGCAATTGGAGCAGACACAAAGAGCCATACTATTGTTTTTGACCGTGGAATCAACTCAAAAAAGAATATAGAATTAGTAGAATCCCTTGGTATGAAATATGTAGGGGCTCTGACGCCCTTCCATCACAAAAGCTTGGTAGAGGAGGCATCCACAAGACTTGAGGAAACCGTGGTTAACGGAAAGACCATTATGGCTTATCGCACCTTTACAAACATATGGGGTCGGGACATGACTGTTGTTGTCACTATTTCAGACAAGCTTAAGGAGGGACAAATTCGTGGGATACACACTTTTTTGGCAAGCTGTGATGCAGCGATAAGCAAGATTAACCGGATGCTTTCAAATCCCAACAGCAAAAAAACGGAGTCGAGAGGAACTTGAAAGATTGATCAGTGCCGTCATTTCCAGATACAAGATGCAAACCTTGATTGAGTATAAAATTCTTGAGGACGACGAAAGATGTTATGGAATTGACTACACAATAAAATATGAATGTCTTGCAAAACTTGAAGAGGAAATGGGTTACAGGATTTTAATGACCAATAATCACAATTGGAGTACATGTGAAATTATCCAGGCATATCATGGGCAGTCTATCATTGAGTACACATTTAAGAATATGAAGAATAAACGGCACCTGTCTTTTACTCCGCAATATCATTGGACGGATCAAAAAATAAAAGTTCACAATTTCTGCTGTGTGATTACTTACCTGATGACATCGCTGATTTATAAAACTGCAAGAGAAAAAGGTTTCACCGGTTCTATGGACACACTTCTTGACATGCTTGGGAACATCAGGCTTGGTACAATTATCGAAGATACCGGTAAAAAAGGTAGACCCAAAGTATTCTATAAACTTGAAGAGATGGAACCTGCAGAAAGAAAACTGGCTGAAGATTTAGGGATTATAAAATTGCATGAACGCCCGATGAAAATAAAAGGCTTTGGTGTATACATCTAATGTTATCTTGTAATGCCTGAAATAACTGTATTTCAGGATTTTTTATACTGTTTCATAATAAACTCACGCTAGCTGCTATCGTTGCGGATGTTCTTGGTTTCATATTTCTGACGCGATAGTAGTATCCGACAGAATGCTTTCTACTATGGAACTTAAGTGTTTCATATACTTTCTGCCAATTATCGCGAATCGCAATAAATGTCGTAACTAACTCCAGGTTAATATCACTAATTATAGCGTTCTTAGGCTCCAGATAAAAATATACAGATCCCCCTCTGAGAAATGGATCTATATATCTTCTGTACTTCTGCGGCAGCATATTTCTGTAATACTTTACGAACCAATTCTTTCCACCTGCCCACTTCAAGAATGTATTTTCCACAGCAATTCACCCACTAAGCTTATAAACGTATAAAAATGTTTTCTACAGTAAATTACAAAATCCTTCTTTAGTTGATAGAAATTACTGCAAACGACACAAATACATAGTTCGCCTTTATACGGTAAAATTCATCTTTGCAATACTGTGTTTATGTCTCTAGACATCACAACTATTAGGTATATCAGAACTGTGGACTTAGCAAGGAAGAGATAAATCCCTATATATAGGAAACCAACTCTTTAATATCACTCTCAAGATCAATCTGAATTGCTTTTATAGTAAGCACACTGTCATTTTTAGTAATCTTTATATCACATAATAAAGCCTTATCTTCAGTCGCTCCTAACATTTAAGGGTATACAAATTTTATTTGGTTGAAGTTGAATCTTATACTGTAAGTCAACATCTTATAAACATCATCCTGAGATAAGCTTATATTCCCTTCTTCACTAAACACTTCCATATACTTGGCATTAAAAATCATTAAAACATCATTGTTCCTGGCCAAGCTCATATCAGGTATAAGAAGAAAAGTGTTCTTCCCGTTTATTATAGCTTTAATATACATCATGGCATTATATGCCTTTTTATATACTGCTCTATTTCTTCATTAGGCATTTCTGGATACGTTTCTTTCAGCCCTAACATGATAACATTGATATACTTGTCGAACGGTTTTCTCTCATCCACAACATACGAATGAGTAAATGTTTTAACTGGAATCCCGTCAACTTCTCCCAGACAAAGGATTTTGTCATACCAACTATCGCCTTCCTGCTTTTGAATATCCTTAAACTGGTCACATGTTATCTTATATATTTTGCCAAGAGTCATTATCGAATCGTCCTTTTCAGGATCCAAAAATGCGACTCCTCCATCTTCCCACTTACGTGAGCTCATACCGAAGTACAATTTATGCGGTATAGTGAATGGTCTTTCATCCAAAGGGTCTGATTTGTCTTTGCATCCATTGTAGTAAGCATCGTTGAATCTGCATTTACCGCCTTTAATATAGTGCATGAATCTTTCCTTCAGAATGTTTGAACCATAACAGGCATACCATACATATTTTTCACTCATATCTAACCGGCCTCCTTTCCATATCTGTTTTGCATAGTTCAACCTATCGGCAACGTCATATTAACCTTTTCTGACATAGCTGATAGAATGGTATAAGCAAAAAGCCCCCTACTTCAATTTGATTTGGTTTCAATTCCGGTATGATACCGGTTTTCAGCCTACTGAACTTTCTTGGATCAAATTTTCTCTGCCATAATCTGATATCCTATGTTATTATATCAAATATATACACAGCTGTCATTATTTACGAGCGAATGGAAGATGGCAATAACTTTGGATACTCAGCTTTTTGCACTCATTGCTGCAATATTAAATCACTTGCCATATAAAAACACCATCCTCATCTCCACGAGTTAATGCGATATCGACATTTATCTTTAACGGATATTCTTTCAATATAACTGTCATCATTGTTTCAAAGGCATACTTTGTCTATCGATTGTATTAACTATTATAGTCTCTATCTTTACACAGACTTTACACAGATAAAATTATTTGAAGTTTTTGTGGAACAAAAGAACGACTGTCTCCACATGGCTTGAGCCGCTTGGATTGATGTCTTGGGCTAATTTTTTGAACCTTACGTTTACGGGAACATGTCAATGGGTTTTTGGCTGTTTTATAAAACCGAGGTTCGTAGGAACATATCAATATGCAGCGCTTCATTGTTAATATTAGTTTGCATACAACAATTTAGTTTGAATTCAATCCAAACGTTTTCGTCCCCAATTTTGTTTTTGTTATTTGCTCAAGTTGTATCACTTGTTCGCGCAAAGAAGAATTTGGAAGGACATTCAATATGCTAAATTGGAATTTTTTGTACCTCATAGGATCATTAGTCAATAATTCAATAAGTATTTTATTCCCCCCATGTTTTGTGTGCACATAATCGCTCCACCTGCCCCAGATACCGTCTTTGCCATAGGCAGAACCTACATATTGTTGCCCATTTGTGGTATCAAGGATTAAATATACTCCATAAACATTCGATAGCATCATTTTCCACTGCCTATTCACATCTGGGTTTTTTACTATTTTTTCTAGCTCATTGAACATTAAAATAACATTTTCATATCCCAAAAATGTTTTTGCAAATCCCTTTGGTAAAATTTCAATTACATCTTTATCAAGTTTTTTCTGACACCAAGAAACCGTAGAACTGCCCCAATCGATGACTAACCTTTCTTCTAATTCACTTAATGAATAGTCCCTAATTAAATCATAGAAATAAAAGGGTCCTGCCCCCCAATTTTCTAAAATAATAATAGGATTTAGCACGTCTGGAAGCTTTGAGACTTTCTGCACTTTATTCACTTTATAAACCCCTTGTAAAAGCGCTTTCTGCCTTCTAAAGCACGAAATACAATTATATATTCTGTATCTTTAAAAACATTTGATTTTTGATATGATTGATATAATTCAAAATGACCTGCTTCAATTATATTTCTGATTTCATTTCTGTCGGTCGTGTGCCTAACTACTTTTATTCTATTGTTGGTAAGTCCTTTTAGTTGAAGAATGTCAGACAGTTTCACTTCATTAACTCCTTCAAATTTTAATCATTATTATTCGCAGGAATATTGTTGTCACTTAAAAAATTATGAGCACCTTCAAGCGTTTTAGTCGCCTTGAAGTATAGGTTATGGATATCACCATAATCTACTTTTTCTTCCCCTTCTCCACGGTATGGTACGCTTATTAAATGTCTTGACAGATCTTGTAGTATTCTGTTTGCATCAATTATTTTTAATATATTTCGCTCCTCGAGACCTTCATTGCAGAGTTTTTTTACAGCGTCAATATCTTCCTGCAAAGGCTTATAATTCACATATTGCTCAACTCCTGATAATACAGTTCCTACCCCAAATAAATTATTTTTATCATAAGCATCCCATCTTGGATGATTCTTATCAATAAGCTCAATATATCTATCATCACACACAATACCATAAAGCTGTAATGCGCTGGATTGAATGGCATAAGAAAAATTATGAATTTTATCTTCAGGAATTTTGCTGTATATTTCCGTCCTCAAGTCATATCTTTCTTTTGGTGACATTGTAGGTTTCAATTGATATGGATCAATACTTTCCACTAATTGAATAATTTCTTCTTTTGAAAGTATATTTTTATTTTCATTATTATCTCCAGCACTTTCTTCATTTAAAGTGCTAAAAACATCATCTTTCGACTTTCTGTCTTGCACATCCTTAATATTTTCTTGTATATTTCCATTTGAATTGTATATTTTGTATATTTCAACACTCGCAGACCTATTACTTTTATACACCCCAGCATACGGCACTTCAATATAATAGCTACCGCCTTTCGAATACAGAAACAGCCTTCTCATCTCATCCTCAAGAATGAGTCTTATTATGAGGTAATTCTTTTGCGTTGGAGTATCGTTTACTGATTTACGCAGTGTTTTTTTCGCTCCTGATAAAGCTGACAAAACCATTTCTATATCAGTGTTGTCCGCCAAGGTTACAGGTCCAACGCTAACCCCCTCATTAAACTGCTCCATTTCCACAGACATAACAGAAGTAGCATCTGGAAGGTCGAGGGACTGGGTTGGATTTGTCAACAGGAATATCGTCCCAATGACTACTACAAACACTGCTGTGCATACAAGCCAAAACGATGGCTTTTTATAGTGAAGTACATTTTTAATCCGGCTTTTCGTTGTGCTTTCACCAAAAGCCAGTGGCTTCCGGCCAGAATAGGACGTCTTATCGCAAGCCGCAACAGGGTCTCACCATACCTGGCCTTTTCCTCGCGATCAAGTTCGCACACCACCCGTTCATCACAGCTCATCTCCATATCGCGACTCATCAGGCAGAAGGCCAACCACATAAGCGGATTAAACCAGTAAATGGACAGGGCAAAAAACGCTATCGGCTTGATGATATGATCCTTTCGAAGAATATGAGTCCGTTCATGAAGCAAAACATATTCACGTTCCGTTTCATTGATTCCAACAGGCAAGTAGATCTTCGGCTTAAAGAAACCGCACACAAAAGGAGAAGATATCTCGTCAGTTTCAAAAACATTGCCATTTAGTTGAGTTGCAGTTGAAACCCTTCTCTTGAGCCGCAGGTAGGAAACAACACTGTATATTAACATAATAACAATACCCGCAAACCAAACCCAGGTACCGATAGATAAGAAAACCTGCATTGGATCAACGCTTGTTGTCTCCACAGCCTGACTAACCACCGGACTAACCGTATTACCAAAATAATCAGCACCAGAGCTTATCTGCGGTACAACCGTAAGTCCATTGACCTTTGAAATGTATTCGATTTCTCCGCTGTCTGCAACAGGGGCATCTAGAAAATTAAAAAGAGAGAAAACTGATGAAAATGAAACTGGGCAGACTAGCCTAAATAAAAGAATGCTCCAGAGCATATAGGATATCCGCTTTGGTGCCCGTTTCAACAGCAAGCGCAGGATGAGTATAGCGATTAACACATAGGTAGCCGTAATGCTCATATTGAGTATCTTCAAAAATACTTCTACCATTACTTCCGCCTCCTGTACTCATCAATAATTTGTTTGATTTGTTCTGCCTCGTTATCACTGATTTTTTCCTTTCCCAGAAAAGCTGTAATAAACTTCGGTAATGAACCGTCAAAGACTCGGCTGACAATCCAACGGCTTTCAATTTCCTGAATGTGATCTCGCTTAATTTTTGAAGTGACAATTGTGTTCTCATTCTGCAAAACGCCCTTATCGCAAAGTCGCTTTAACACGGTGTAAGTAGTCGTTCGTTTCCAACCGAGCTGAGATTCCGCCAACTTGCACAACTCTGGTGAAGCAATAGGCTCTGAATCCCATACAATCGAAAGCAAACGATAATCCGCATTGCTGAGCTTTAGCTCTTTCTCCATTAACCATACCTCCAGTCTAACACATTAGACTATATATAGTCTAATGTGTTAGACTGGCTTTGTCAAGGGGATTACGCAATTTATCTATATTTGCTCATACATTTGTATAAAGCAAAAATGCCGCCAATTAAGAAGGTTTCCTCCTCAACTGGCGGCAATCTTATTACAATCTTATAGATTCACTTCTATTTCTAATCCCGACTTAAACTCTACCATTAACCTGTCATCATATACCGTTGCTTTTTCAACCAGTCTTCTGACCACCGTTTGAAACTGCGATTTTTCGCGCGTGACCCCACACCCGTTTCCGGGTAAAAAGCGGTAGAGATTTAGACCCCCCTACCATATAAACTACAGAAAATCTCAAAAGTTAAGCAGTTCTTTGATTTTTGTGAGATTTTTTGCATCTATTTTAAGCCGTTTTTCGGCATTGTTTTCAAACGAGGTATTAATTTTTCAAGAACAAAGTGAGTGTATTCAATTTATCTGTCAGTCAAGTGAACAATCTGACAATTGGCCGTTATCCTGTCCAATAAAGTTTGGAAAAGGTGCTTGTCTTCGGCTGCATCTATCCATGCAGACAGTTCACGATTGGTTATAAAAATAATGCTTCTGGTTTCATTAAGAAAGGTAACTGCCCGGTAGAAAACCTGCAGTTCTGCCATGGTTGGTTCCACATAAAAGACATCATCAATAATAATTAAGTTCCCAGCAGGATTAAGTTTTGCTCATCCTTAAGCTATGTCAGGTTGGATAACTGTTTAATCTGCCAATTTAAGCCCTTGTTTGAGTTCGATGCGTCAAATGCTTTGTTTGGAAGCTTACTTGCCTTCCTCAGCTTGGTGTGTTTTTGCCTGGCTCTAATCTCCAATTCTTTTTCTAACACCATCTTAAGATAGTCAAGGTTTGATAGTTTCTCATCGTTCAAATCAATGTATCCCCTTGCGATATTCCAAAGGTTGAGCTTTTGGGCCAATTCACGGATTTCTGTTATATCAGCCATCGATTTCCCTCCTTATTTCTTTACCCCTCACCAAATGGTTAAAATACTGCTGATTCGGCAAAAACTTCTTAGCTATATGCTCTCCGTACTGATACATGAGATAAGCCAAAAGCTCATAGGCACTGCAGCGTTCAGTATCAATGCAGTATTCTATTCCATCAAGCAATTGTCCAATTGTATAAAACTTTGTCATCCGGTATAATCGAATGCAATGTGTATTAAAATATTTCGGCTGTTGCTGCTCCATTCGGCGAATGAATTCCTGAGCTATTTCGTATTCTGCAAAATATTGTTTTATGATGGTTAAAGAAACCCTGTCTCTGCTGTAATTTTCTTCTGGTTTGAACAACTGCCCGGTATCTTCTGTAACTGGATATTTAGCCAATAAATCATTTGTTTCAGCATCATAGAACAAAAACATTTCACCATCATCTTCAATGCGAATGCGTTTATGAGCATCCATCATACCTGTATTAATCTGATAACGGTTGTCTTTATAACTTACCACTCCATCCTTATCAAAGGAGGCAACAGTGCTTGATATTTCGGAATAAGGTTTGACATGGAACAGGTATTTTTGCTCTTCCATGAACATTTCACGCGGCACTTTTCTGGTCACAGTATGTATTCGCCCGTTGCCTTCCCTATCTAACCATGCAAGGGCAGCACTGTTAAGGCAATCAATTCCGGTGTATATCCTGCCCTCAAAAAAACTTTGCTTTATGTATCCAATCACCTCTTCAACCTTGCCTTTACTTTGAGGATCTCTTGGTCTACATAGCAAAACATTGTAACCTATACGCTTAACATATTCCTCAAAGGCGGGTACGAATATGATATTTCCCAGATTTTCACTGACTACATAGACACGGTCAAGGTCATAAAGAATAGTCTGTGTTCTTCCTCCAAAATATTGGAATGCATAGTTATGAGCTTTAATGGCTGTTTTGGTTGTAAATGGATCCGGTGAAAAATAAACAAATTTCATTCTGCTATAACTCAGAACCATGCAGAAGAAATATATTCGTACAATTCGCCCGTACATATCCTTAAGTTTGTATTGACCAAAATCCGCCTGCGCTTCATATCCCGGTGGAGAAATTTCACGGGGTGAGGTTTTACGTTTACTGGCATGCGGATACCCGTGCTGTTCTCTTAAGGCTTTCATATAGCGGTAGAATGTAGCTCGTTTAACTTGTAAATCAGGGAAGGCCTCCACCAATTTGAGATAGATGTTTGTATCCCTCATTTGTGGACAAATTTTCAAATGTTCCAGTATGTACTGGCGATAGTTATCCATGTGGTACCTTTCCTTTTCAGCTTTCTTAACATAATCTTTTTCGCTCATATTCCAGTATTTGCTGACAGAAGAATAGGTTATCCCCAGTGCTTTTGCGGTTTTTGTCTGAGCAAGTCCAAATGCTTTGTACTCCTGGATTTTTTGGTATTGCTCGATTCCAATCATTTTTGATTTCCTCCATTGGTTTGTGTGTTATTGAAGTCATAATACCCATATTAGTACAAGCATAGACATCACCTCCTTATCAGGGTCTATAAACCAGACTTAATTATATAAACAAAAACACCCATAGGGTGTTCTTGTAAAAAATCTAAAAAAAGATAATTTTATTTTCATTTTGCAATCTTGATATCCATCGTACAAAGGGTTCTCTATGTCGTTCATACCACTGGCTCGTAGCTAAAAACTTCATCCCGTTGAACTCAAAAATTTCTTTCCAGTACCGACCATAAATTCCATCCTTAATTTGAGCTGAAATATCTTCATTGTCTTTATACTTTTTAAGAAGCGGGTAATCTATTCCCAATACTTCTTTCGACCATTGCTTTGACTGCATTTCACTTATTTCTTTATCAGTAAAACGATATTGATGGTTTGATAGCTCCCTAAGGGTTTGACGAACATATTTTCCAATTCTCGTTTCGTCATGGTTTTCTCTTTGGTCTGGATTGTATTCATCATTTGCTTTATCACTTTTATGTAAAGGGGTGTAATCTGCTCGTAGATATACGTAATAATCGGTTAATTTTATATCGAATTTCCGTAGAAGTTTTCTGATAAGATTTCTTATACTGTTGGCACTTAAGTTAGTCCAAACATATATGTCTATGTTCTTCATTTTTTCATTTTTTCTATCGACATATTTTCTGCTAAAGTAAGAAACCTTTCTTCCTTTCATAACGGGATCATCAATAAACTCACTAAACTTAGTGGCATCTATCTCTGCCAACAATTCACATGTTTGCAGCAGCAAATCCTTCCAATCTTTAGCTGTATATCGATTATTATTAAATGAAAAAGCGACCACCTTTTTATGGGTAAAATCTTCATAAAGGGTATGAGGAATGGAAGAATCAACGATATAATCCGAATAATTTGGTATAGTTTTCTGTTCATCTATTTCGTCGAGTTCTTCATCAATTTCGTCATCATCGGCCTCTGCATCTATGTTGAGCAAAGATGTATACTCATTGATTGTCTCCTGAATTGTTGACACTGTTTTAGAAAACTCCCATAATTCCATTCCTTTGTCAAATTCCTTATTCTTATGGAATTCTGCAATTGACTTATTTGTGCTGCTCATCAGTCCATCCAGAGCAAGGTTTAGCAAATCCAACGCATCAGAAATTTCAGTTGCATCCTTTGGAAAATACCGTTTAATAATTTCTATTATTCGGATTATATCGTCCTGTGACATTTTACACCATCCCCTCTTAATTATAATTTTAACTTATATTCACCATAAAACTATAATTATTACTATATGTCAAAACTATCCTCCGCTACTTTTGGCAGATCTTCTTTTTCAAGCTGGTACTGATACCTAACCCCGGAACTCTCGTTTTGACACATAAGCTTGGCCTGTTCCATTACTATTTCTACAGCCTTTGGTGTTTTATCCGGAGGATAACCATAGCGCTTAAGCAGCCTCTTTATAATCATTTTCATCTTGGCTTGCACACTGGCACGTATAGACCAGTCAATGCTTAAGTTCTTACGTATTGCTTCGGTCAAGTCCCTAGCTATTTGTTTGAGGATATCGTCACCCATAACCTCTTTTGCAGATTCATTTTCAGCGAGGGCATCATAAAATGCCAGCTCATCTTCAGTAAGGCCTGTGTTTTCTCCACGTTTATGGGCCTCATTAATTTCCTTTGCAAGCTGTATAAGCTCCAGAATAACTTGAGTGGTTTCTATTGTGCGATTCTGATACTTTCTGATGGCATTCTCCAAAAGCTCTGAGAATTTTCTGGACTGAACGAGGTTCCGTTTTGAGAATGTCTTAATTTTGCCCTTAAGTAATCTGTTAAGAAGTTCGACAGCAAGGTTACGCTGTTTCATATTACGCACTTCTTCCAGGAACTCATCTGAGAGTATGGCAATATTCGGCTTGTTTAACCCAACGGCATCCAAGACATCGATAACCTCATTGCTGGATATTGATTTGGAAACAAGTTGGTTAAGTTGTGCTTCAATTTCCGCAGCAGTTTTCTTCTTGGAATTTTCAGGTATAAGCTTGATAATACCGGATTTTACTGCTTTATGGAAACCTACCTCAAGATTTAGTTTCTCAGCAATATCAGTAGTCGCGCAAAGGGAGTAAGCTCTTGACAGCTCACTGACCAGCTTAAGATAATCGTTTTTGCGCTCCTCGCGCAATCCGATGATGTAGTCGATTGTTTCAACAATGGCAGACATTCTTTCAGAAGCAGAGCCGGTAAAGAATTTCTGATAATCATGACCATGAAGTAATTCCTTAATTAGTTCATACTTTTCAACAAGGACTGCCGCTGCCACTTCAGTGTCAACACCAGTCTTTTCTCTGTCGCTTTCGGTATAATCATTAAGTGCATTCTTAAGATTTTCGGCAATGCCGATATAGTCTACAATCAATCCGCCCTGCTTCTCTCTGAATACACGGTTAACACGGGCAATAGCCTGCATAAGATTGTGTCCCTGCATGGGCTTATCGATATACATGGTGTGCATGCTGGGCACATCAAAACCGGTCAGCCACATGTCACGCACAATGACCAGCTTCAATTCATCCTTGTTGTCCTTCATTCGTTTGGCAATACGCTCCCTGGTAGCTTTTGTACCGATGAAAGGCTGCCATTCCTTTGGATCAGAAGAACTACCGGTCATGACTACCTTGATAACACCTTTGTCAATGTCGTCTGAGTGCCATTCAGGACGCAGTTCAACAATGGCTTTATATAAGTCAATTGCAATTCTACGTGACATAACCACGATCATACCCTTGCCCACTTCAGTTTCCTGAGCAGCAAGGCGCTTTTCAAAGTGCTCCACAATGTCTTTGGCAATAGCTTTTACCCTCTGTTCAGCACCAACGATGGCTTCAAGTCTTGACCATTTGGTTTTAAGCTTTTCCTTTTGGGTATATTCCTGGTACTCAGTGATTTCTTCGTATTCATCATCAATAACAGGCTTAAGCTCATCGGGCAGTTCCAACTTCGCTATCCTGCTTTCATAGAATATGCGTACCGTTGTTCCATCCTCTACTGCCCTGGTCATATCGTAAATATCTATGTAATCGCCAAATACCGCTCTGGTATCCTTGTCAGCAAGAGATATGGGTGTACCGGTAAAACCAATGAAAGACGCATTTGGAAGGGCATCGCGCATATATTTTGCATAACCGTATTTTACATCTGCTTCAGTGCCCCCCTTCACAATTTCTGCTCTGAATCCGTATTGGCTTCGATGCGCTTCATCAGCAATAACTATTACATTTTCCCGATCTGTTAAAACAGGCACACTGTCTCCTTTTTCTTCAGGAGCAAATTTGTGTATGGTTGTAAAGATAATGCCTCCCGATTCCCTTGTCAGGAGCCTTCGAAGATCCGCCCTGTCCTGAGCCTGAACCGGTTCCTGGCGTAGCAAATCTTTTGACTTGGCAAAGGTGGAAAACAGCTGGTCGTCAAGGTCGTTACGGTCGGTAATCACTACTATAGTAGGGTTGTTAAGTTCTTTTGACAAAACAAGCTTTCCAACATAGAAGACCATTGAAAGGCTTTTACCGCTTCCCTGGGTATGCCAAACAACACCGATTTTACGATCCCCTTCAGTGATGGCAGCTCTTATTGTGCTTTCAACCGCCTTGTTAACTGCATGATATTGATGATAACCTGCAAGAATTTTATATGTGTCCTTCCCGTCAGTCTGGAACAATATAAAGTTCTTAATGATATCAAGTAGGTGTTCCTTTTCAAACATACCTTTGATCAGGACTTCAAGCTGCGGGCGGCTTAAAGGTGCTATTTCGTCCCCATCAATTGTTCGCCACATCATGAAGCGGTCTTCATCAGCAGTAATTGTGCCTGCTCTTGCATTTACTCCATCGGATATAACTGCAAAAGCATTATAAGTAAATAAAGATGGAATGGTGCTTATATAATTCTGGATCTGATTATATGCATCGGATATTTCTACATCCTCATTGGCCAAATTTTTCAGTTCGATAACTACAAGGGGGATACCATTTACAAACACCACCACATCAGGACGCTTTTCAACTCTGTTTTCAATCACAGTAAACTGGTTAACAGCTAAAAAATCATTGTTCTCTGCTTTCTCAAAATCAAAAATCCTGACCTGTTTACTTACTATCCTGCCATCATTAGCTCTGAAGGTAGCATTCACTCCATCAGTGACCATCTTCTGAAAAAGATGATTATTGTCTATCAGAGCAGGATTAAGAGGTACAAGTATTTGATGCAGAGCGTCATCAAGAGCTTCCTGCGGTAAATCAGGATTTATGCGCTTTAAAGCATCTTTAAGACGTTCTTCCAGAATAACATCTGAATAATCAGAACGTTCAGGATAATCCCCACCAGGCGAGATATCAGGCGCAAAAATGGTTTCATAGCCAAGTTCTTCAAACCATTCCAATGCAGCCTGTTCCAATTCATCCTCATATATATTATGGCTTGGCATAAGGTTTCCCCCTTTCTATCGCATCCAACTCATACAACCTCTTCCACTGGCACTCTTATTTCACCGCTCATTAGTTTGGGAAGAAGAGTGTCACGGATTGACATTAGGATGTTATTCTCGTCTTCAAGCGATGCTTGTGTTTTACCAAGTGTAGTAGCTATTTCATTGAATTTACGTATAATTTCTTTTGGTGGTAAAATAATCGGGACTTTCTTCATCTCTCCCCCCGATATTTCTTTGAAAGTTGAACCAGTAGCACGGCTTTCAATTTCGTTAATACTATTTTTTAACAGCAAATATATATATTCTGAGCTAATATTCTCAAAAGGAACAACGGATTTAAACCCTTGATTAGTTGTTACTGCGTTTTTTGCTATCGCAATATACCCTATGGGTGCTCTTGAACTAAATAACACTGTACCTTTAGGCATAAGTCTGGCATTACTTTCTCTTAAGCCTAACTCTGAAATATCAATTTCCCCTCTACTGATATACTTATTTTTATTTATTGATAAGTCTTTTGGTGTTATCCAAGGAATTCCTATTTCTGAGTAGTATTCAGGTTTGGATTTTGACGGAGTACCACCACCAATGATTTCACCTACATCACTTAGTTTCCCTACTCTCCACCCTTTCGGTATCAACCCAAGTTCGCTTTCTTCAAACTCTCCATCTTTAAACGGCTCAAAATCCACAAACCAGGACTTGAAAATTGCCTGTGCCATTTCTTCAAGGGTTTTGTTGATTTGATTGTTGAGCTCGATCATGTCGTCAAGAGCAGATAATGTGGCAGCAATGGAGCGTTGCTCTTCAATACTTTCTGGCACACTAATCAAAATAGGATGTATATGATTTCTATTTAGAGTTGGAACTGCACTACCCACAGCATAATATCCCAAGTCTAATGTTTTCAGTAAATAGTAAATATAAATAGGATCAGTATTCTTAAATTCTTTAATATAAAGCGTTGTATTGTGTGCCCAAGTTTTGCACTTTGACAGAAACGGATTACCTACATTACCACTTCTTCCAATTGTTATACATGGAGCCTCTGTTGTATACTTCGAATGATAGCCAATTATACCATTAGATCCGACAACTGGATATGGACCTTCCTTCATTTCCGCTTTAGGCAAATCATGACCTCTTTGAAATGTCACTAAATCCCCAAGTCTTACTTCTCTCCACTCACTTACACTCACTTCCCATCACCTCCGCTGCTCTTTTTCTTCCCTGTCAGCATTTTTGCCGTCTTGTCTATGCTCTCCAAAAAGTGCTTTTCCACCGCTGAAAGCTCGTTTTTGGTCCGTTCCTTATACTTCTCATATTCTTCTATTGCCTTTTGAGTAGCTTGCTGATGACTGATTCTTCCTGCATGAGTTAGAATCTCATTGTCACTCATTTTGAGAAACTCATCCAGTTTTTTTACCCAGTCAACCATGTACATTGGTTTTCTGCGTATTGCCTGAAGCTCGGCAAATTCGATATAAGCATTGACAATGCGATTAAGGATTGCCAGTTCATCTTCTGTAAGATAGTTTTTGGCAATCAATGCTTCCGATTTAGTTGGCTTTGAACCTGTAAAATTGGTCATTCCCATAAAAGGCTTGTTGCCATCTGCTCTCAGATAGACTATTTCTGCTGCTGTATGCCCATGGGCAGCCCAGTGCATTTTATTCTGAACCGTTTGAAAAAACTGCTGTGAGATTGCCGCATCGGGTGAATAGTCAATACTGGTTGCATAGATGTCTAAAATCTTCCGATAAAATACTTTCTCACTGGAGCGGATATCCCGGATACGCTCCAATAATTCCTCAAAATAATTACCGCCGCCTGCTCTTTTCAGCAGATCATCATTCATCGTAAAACCTTTTATTATGTATTCTTTTAATCTTTGGGTAGCCCAAATTCTGAACTGTGTACCTCTGTGGGACTTGACACGGTAGCCTACGGAGATTATGACATCCAGGTTATAATAATCCACATTATAGGTTTTTCCGTCTGCAGCAGTTGTTGCAAAATTTGCAACAACTGATTTTTCGTCCAACTCACCTTCAGAAAAAATATTCTTGATGTGACGTGAAATAACAGACTTATCTCGCTGAAACAGCTCGGACATCTGATTCAATGAAAGCCAAACTGTTTCGTCCTCCATTCTTACTTCAATTTTCGTTTTCCCATCTTCAGTCTGGTACATTAAAAATTCAGTATTATTGTTAAAAGTCATAACCGATTGCCCCCAGTCTTTTGCGGATTTCGTCTTCCAAAGACTTGCGCTTTGCAAACATCTCTGCAAGTTCACCGGTAAGCCTGGTCATTTTTTCATCAAAAGGCTCCCCGTCATCAGCCTTATCTTCAATACCCACATACCTGCCGGGAGTGAGAATATATTCATGGGAGCGCACGTCATCCAGGGTAGCCGATTTGCAAAATCCCTTAATGTCCTCGTATCCTTCACCTTTTTTCCACTTATGATAAGTATCGGCAATATACTTTATCTCGGTTTCATAGTCAAGTTCCCTGTGCTTGCGGTCAATCATTGTCCCCATCTTACGGGCATCAATAAAAAGGATTTCGTTGCTGCGATCCCGGCCATCAGATTTTTTATTCCGTGTAAGGAACCACAGGCAAGCAGGTATTGTGACATTATAAAAAAGATTTGGTGGCAGAGTGATTATACAGTCTACCAGCTTGTCCTCGATAATATTCTTTCTTATTTCAGCTTCACTGGTTGTATTGGTTGACATGGCACCATTCGCCATAACAAAGCCTGCCACACCATTTGGTGAAAGCTTGGATATAATATGCTGTATCCAGGCATAGTTAGCATTTCCTGCCGGTGGCATACCATACTTCCAGCGAACGTCATCAACAAGCCTGTTAGCCCCCCAGTCTTTGATGTTAAAAGGTGGATTTGCAAGTATATAGTCTGCCTTAAGTGTCTTGTGAAGATCGTTGGAAAAAGTATCGGCATCCCGTTCACCTAGATTTCCGTCAATACCCCTGATAGCAAGGTTCATCTTGCATAGACGCCATGTGGTAGCGGTATATTCCTGACCAAATATGTGGATATCATCTTTTCTTCCGCTATGCTCTTCTACAAATCTCTGGCTCTGCACAAACATGCCGCCGGATCCGCAACAGGGGTCATACACCCTGCCTTTATATGGCTCTATCATTTCAACAAGCAATTTTACAATTGAGGCGGAGTATAGAATTCACCTTCCGAAGAACCGAACTTACCAAGGAAATATTCATAAACCCTGCCAAGAACATCCTGTGCCCTTGCTTCTTTATCGCCAACTTTAAAGGAAAACAGGTCAATAAGCTCGCCGAGCTTGGTTTTGTCTATCTCCGGGCGGGCATAGTTTTTAGGAAGCACTCCTTTAAGAGAGGCGTTTTCCTTCTCAATGGCTATCATGGCTTCATCAATAATCTGTCCAATCGTTGGCTGTTTTGCATTTGCTTTTATATAATCCCAACGGGCCTCTTTCGGTACGTAAAAACATTCACCTCAGTATAAGCATCTATATCTTCCTCAAAGCCTTCTCCTTCTGCAACCAGCTCATTATATCTCTCTTCAAAAGCATCGGAGATGTATTTAAGGAAAATGAGTCCCAATACTACATGCTTATACTCCGAAGCTTCTATGTTGCCGCGTAGTTTATCGGCCATTTCCCATAGATTATTCTCAAAACCTAAGTTCACAGTAGACATATTTGATCCTCCGTTTTATATCGAAATTGTGTTTATCCTGTTTCTTGGTATGATTAAGGGATCTCCTGTTGTCATAGTACCATAAGCCCTAAAGCTTTTATTGCCCATAAGTTTAACAGTTATAGTTTGGTTACTCTCAGAATCTATGTTAATACAGCTTATGACCTGCTGTTTATCTAACAGACATACTTCGCTGTCATTTAATTTATCATCATTGCCACATACTAGTGCGATCATAAAGTTACCATCTTTATACAAGCTTAATTCATTAAGATTTTTTTGTGTAAAATTAAAAAACCATGTATTGCCTTCTTTTTTTCTCGGTTCTGGGCGGGATCGATATTTTATGTATAATGTCAACTCCCTATTGTTCTGCGATAAAATTTTATAAACGGCTTTGCTGTCGTTCGAACTTGTCTCTACCAATGTCATCTGCAAAGGAATGTCTTTTCTTAGCAATCTTGTTATAACTCCACCATGCATAAACTCGAATTCTTTGATTGCCATAGCTTCTACTCCTTTCTTATAATAATTTTTCATATATTTTTTGCTTTTCAGCGGTGAAACGCTCTTCCGCTCTACTAACAGTCTCCCTATACAGTGAACTTTCCTTTTCATAATGGGTTACTAACTCTTTTTGCTCTTCCATGCTAAGAAGCGGTATTTCCATTTCAGCGATGTCCATATGATTTATATTTACAACGGTTGTCCCCCGTTGAAAGCTTTTTATGAGCGCTATTCCCACTGGACTTTCAAAGAATATCCTGAGATAATCACTTAAAATTCTATGATTTGGTCTTATAACAATAACATTAGCTGAAGCAATAACAATACCTTTCTGTTTGCGAAATACACCTGTTTTAATAGCTGTCCCCCTGCAAGATAGGACTATATCTCCGTCCATCAATTCATAGCGTTTGATTTTTCGCTCTTCTTCTTCAATACTGTCCATATCGGAATAATCAATGCCGGTATCGGTAATGTTTGAAATGTTCAGTACCTTAATATCCCCGGGCTTCACATCTTTTTTTAAGATTGATTTCCCCCTGAAAACCTCAGCGACTTCATGTAGTTTTACTCTTTCAAGTTTTGATGACTTATACTTTTTGATATTCTCGTCATCATCTTCCAGTATGAGTTCAATACGCCAATCCTCATGACTTGAAAATTCTTTGCCTCCCACCACTTTCACTTTATCGATATACAGACCGTTATCATAACCTAAATAACCTACAGTCACAATTTCTTTTTTCGCAACACCTATTCTGAGCATACAGGTCTTTATACTGGTATATGGTCTGAAAGTACCTTCAGGAAGACTGTAAATGCCCTCCAATTGATAATTGGTCATAATATGCTCGCGCAGCTTAGCTTCTGAACCACTTGAAAATGTTATCTTTGCTGGTAGCACAGTCACGAGTGTACCTTTTTCCGATAATTGTCTAAGTAAATTTTGTGTTGCAATAATATCTGGTCTTGAAGACATGAAATTGTTGTTTAAAGATTCAATTTTCCCACCAAAATCAGGCAGGGAATAAATAAAGTCAAAACATGTGTCAATGAGAAGCTCCTGGTATATAGATTGATTAAGTATGCTGACATTCTTGTATTCTTCAAATCCCATCTTAAGCAACATAAACATTAGTGCATTTGAGGTGGTAAATACTATGTTGCTTGACTTATGTTTATCCACAAAGTTTTTAAGACCTGAAAGGCTTTTCTCTGCTTCGGTAATAAGAATCGTCCGAGCATTTACTTCCTCTGCCATGCTACAAATATATTCCGTCAAATAGGCAGGAGAGAATACCTGGCCAAAGCGGTCATTTTGATAAAGTTTAAGAGTGAACTCAATAAGATCTATATTATGAGCAACTTTATAAACAGTAGAGAAAAAATCCCTGTCTCCCGGAAAGTATCCCAGTATTGTATTTTCTGTAGACTGCTTCATTAATTCAAAAAGCTGCTCTTCATCCTGATTGGATTTTTTCTGAGATTTCATTGCTTTCGCTGTAAGTTTAACACGCAGCATTTCGTTTAATAATTGCTCTCTGGAGGTTATACCGCGAATGGTAAACAAATTAATAAAGTAATCTATTGATGTATTCACGTTTTTCCTCCTTTCTATCAATATGTGAAAACCTTCCACTAATAGTAGTGTATCAATAAATTTTAATATGTCAATACTAAAATTTAATATTGGTAATTTGAAGCTTTAAAAACATATAAAACATGCTAGACAAGAGAAAAAATATTTATATACTTTACATCCATCCTGTCTCCTCAACCCTATGAAAAATACTCGTTATCTATTCTGTCAACTCAACCCTATCTATTTTGAGTTAAATTTCACTCAAAAAATACCCCCTCGATATGTTCCCATGTACGTATTTTGGACCTTTAGGTTGAGTAGACAACTTGGATGTACTTCCGGAAACCTAGTAAAATAAAGGCTTACAGCCGCGACATCAATACTACGCACTCTACGTGGAATGAGCTTCTTGGATTGATGTCTTGGCTGATTTTTTGCACCTTTCGTTTACGGGAACATGTCAATGAGTTTTTTGCATTTTTTCTGAAAACCAATGTTCATGGTAACATATCGACATAATAATTATAACGCCAACCACTATATTTGTAGTTGACGTTATAATTATTATGACTTTAGTCTGTCTTTTAGCTCTCTTATCTTTGTCTCTATCGTTGAGATACTTTTTTAAATTCCTCATCACTCTTACCTGTTGGATCATCCAGTCCCCAATCTTCCCTATGTTTACATGGAAGGTAAGGGCATTCCACATTGCATCCCATTGTAATGACTATATCTACCGGAGGGATTTCATCAATGTGCTTTGAATACTGGGTTTTCTCCATGTCTATATTATAAAGCTCTTTCATTAAGCGCACAGCGTCTTGATTGATTTTGTGTTTTGCTTCTGTGCCGGCAGAGTAGCTTTCAAATATATCTCCCGCAAAATACTTGCCAAGCGCCTCAGCTATTTGGCTACGGCATGAATTATGAATACAAATAAATGCGACTTTAGGTTTATTACTCATCGACCATACCTACTTTCTTTCTGGAAACCAGTGCCTTGTATTATTCGCTATCTTTACAAGTATCAACATAACCGGCACTTCAGTAAGCACCCCTACAATGGTAGCAAGTGCAGCCGGGCTTTCTGTGCCAAACAAAGAAATCGCAACGGCAACTGCCAGTTCAAAAAAGTTAGAGGCACCAATCATAGCGGCAGGTGCTGCTATTTCATGTGGAAGCTTTATAGCCTTGCTTGCCAGATATGCAATGAAAAAGATTAGAAAAGTCTGAATAATCAATGGTATAGCTATTAAAACAATGTGCAGAGGATTATTCAGAATTACATCGCCCTGGAATGAAAAGATTATTATTAATGTTAGCAATAAACCTATGGTAGTGATATTCCCAAACTTCGGTATAAAACTCTTTTCAAAGTAATCGAGCCCTCGCTTTTTTGTGATGTAATTACGGGTAATTATACCACCAGCCAATGGGATAACAACAAACAATATTACAGATAGAATAAGGGTATCCCATGGTATGGTTACACCGCCCACACCTAGAAGAAACGCAACTATAGGCGTGAATGCTATGAGAATTATAAGATCGTTTGTTGCCACTTGCACCACGGTATAAGCTGGGTTGCCTTTGGTCAAATAGCTCCATACAAATACCATCGCAGTACACGGTGCCGCTCCAAGAAGTATTGCTCCCGCGAGATAGTCTTGTGCCAATTCTGCCGGGATTAAAGATCTAAAAATTACAAAGAAAAACAGCCATGCAATGCCGAACATGGTAAAAGGCTTTATCATCCAGTTGGTTACCCATGTAACAAATAATCCTTTCGGATTTTTACCAACGTTTTTGATACTCTGGAAGTCAACTTTGAGCATCATCGGATAAATCATGAGCCAAATGAGTATGGCAATAGGGATTGATACATTTGCATACTCGAAACGTCCGAGGAAATCTGGAATTCCTGGTAAGTACATACCGATTAAAACTCCAATAACCATACAAAGTACAACCCATATTGTCAGATATTTTTCAAAAAATCCAATTTTTGCACTGTCATTTTTCCCCATGATATCTTCCCTCTCTATTGCCACGTTTTGTTATCCCCTGACCTTCTGCAGGATTTTAACAACCTCCTCAGTTTTCAGCACCTTGCCGTATGAAACCACTTTACCGTCGATGACAAGAGCAGGGGTTGTCATTACGCCGTAGGATGCAATCCGGGCAAAATCAGTTATATGTTCAATGGTAGTATCCATTCCCAACTGTTCCAAAGCTGCTTTTGTTGCCTCCTCAAGTTGGTTACACTTGGCGCATCCGCTTCCTAGTATCTTCACTCCTGCACCTTGGGATTTAGCGACTTCTGCCTTTACCATGCTTTCCACATCACAATTTCCACCACAGCAACATGAAGTTACTTCTTTTTTATTTTTCTTTCCAAATAACGCCATAATGAATCTCTCCTTTTTATATTTTTTAACTTTCTACGATACGTAAAAAAAACTCAATGAATGAGTATCAGATCATCATAGTTTTCTGTCTTATCCATCAGCAACATTTATCCTCACAAGAACAGCTCGATTTGTTTTTCTTTCCTTCATAAAATTCTTTTAGGTTTTTAGGTAATTCATACTCTTCGCATGAATAACTGATCTCAGCCTGCTCAAATACTGCGTTTAGGATGGCTTTAGCAAGCATTTCTTTCGGAGGCACCTCATAGAGTTCTCCATCATACTCGAACACCCGACAGTTTACATCGGTTCCACTAATGTCACTACAGCAACCGCAGTTATTCTCTACAATTGATTTGCAAATATCATGACCGTTTACACGAATTGTAGGTGAGGAAATAAACTTGTACTGCTCTGCAATTTCTGCTGTTTTCATCTCAATTTTGTTATACTCTACTTCAAATCCAGCAATACTCAGAGTGGGGATAAGTACCTTCATAACCTCATCAAGTGCATTGTCTGTTCCAACACAACGGTCACATGTTTCGCGATCTAGATAGAGATACTCAACAATAATCTTCTTTGCGGATGCCGTTTCGAACTCGCGAGAGCAACAGGATTCCTCTACTAATAGTTCTCCGTTTGGCAGAGTCCGGTAAGTGTTTTCCATGTTTTATTACCTCCTAAACTATCAGTGCCTGAAAAGCATTGAACAAATAACCGATAATTATGATTCCAATTGTACAGATAGCAATAAACAGAGCCAGCAGTTTGGGCTTTATAGCCTTTCGCAACATAATCATTGAAGGCAGCGAAAGCGTGGTTACCGCCATCATAAAAGACAAGATAACTCCAAGCTGTGCGCCTTTAGCAAATAACGCTTCTGCAACGGGTATTGTACCGAATATATCCGCATACATTGGAACACCGATTAATGTCGCCAATATTACCCCAAAGGGATTATTGCTTCCTAGTGCAGTTGACACCCATCCTTCAGGAATCCAGTTATGAATGACCGCCCCGATACCAACACCGATCAAGATATAGGGGAACACCTTCTTAAATGTCGAAAGCATTTGCTCTTTGGCATAAACAAGCCGGTCTTTTCTTGTTAAATTGGGGGATTCTATATCTACGCTACCTGCAGTATATATAAAGCTCTCTACATGCTTCTCCATGTGCAGCTTCTCAATAAGCGTACCGCCGATAACAGCTATTATCAGACCGGCAATAACGTATATGACAGCAACCTTTGCGCCGAAGATGCTCATAAGCAGAACAAGCGAGCCGAGATCTACCATAGGTGATGATATCAGGAACGAAAATGTCACGCCCAAAGGCAGGCCTGCAGATGTAAAGCCGATAAAGAGCGGTATTGAAGAGCATGAACAGAAAGGTGTTACCGTTCCAAGCAGGGCAGCAACCGAGTTGGCTCCGATACCATGAAAACGTCCTAATATCTTCCTGCTTCGCTCGGGCGGAAAATAACTTTGGATGTAGCTAATTATAAAAATCAAAAAACACAAGAGTAGGGTAATTTTAATAACATCATAAATAAAAAATTGAACGCTTCCAATCCAACGGCTAGTCGTGTCAAAACCCAATAAATTAAGTCCTCTGCTGATTAAATCATTTAGCCATTTCATCCCTAGTAACTGACTTTGGAAAAAATCCCAGATTGCCTTCAATGTTTGCATATAATAAAAACCTCGCCTTCTAACTCACAATAACAGTCGGATATTTTCTATTAAAGCCAAATCCTCTTTAACAACATTGATTATTGGATTTTTTGCATAGTTTACAAATACAATCTTCTTTGTCGCTTGTTATGCATACTAAAAAAGTTTTAAGTTCATCTATTTTTTCCATATTAAGCGTATATCTCATCCAGGCACCATCACGTACTGCATTTACAAGTCCGCTTTCAGATAATATCTTCATGTGATAGCTAAGAGTGGATTGGGAAATGCTTAATTTTTCCAATATTTCGCATGCGCACATTTCTCCGCACGATAACATATCAATAATCTTTAATCGCGTTTCATCTGACATAGCCTTAATTGCAGGAACATAATCTTCATATGAATGTTTCATATAATAACCTCCTACATATTTATATGCATCAATGTTATCGAATGTTCTCGATATAATAATAACGAACATATCGATAGTTGTCAATATGATTTTGTTGTAAGTTAACTATAAAAACGCCGACTAAGATACCACTGCACCTTAATCGGCGGCAAACCCATTTTATATTTTCTATTATTATCGATTCCTGACTTAAACCATTAATACTATTTTATTACAACCTTATAGTTTCACTTCTATTTCCAGACCCGACTTAAACTCTACCACTAGCCTGTCATCATATACAGTTGCCTTTTCAACTAGTTTCCTAACCAGTTTATCATCAAACTCCGCAATATCACTGGTTTGCGTGTTAAGGAAATCAGTCATCTCAGCAATCCGATCCCGCTTATCTTGGCGGAGAGCGTTTCTCGAAAGGGTTTCTTGCCTTAGATCACGTAGTCGGTAAATCTCATTGACAATATTATCGTATGCTTCCTTTGAATTTGCCTTTTGGATTAACTCGGTTTGGAGTTCTTCTAGCCTTTTATCAATGTCTGCTGTAGTCTCATCCAAATCCACGCTTAATACGGTTTCAATATTCTTCTTCAGTATGGCCAGAAAAGAGTTTTTTCCGCTGACCGCTACATTGATGGCTTCTACAATTTTCTCTTTAAGCGTATCTTCAAGTATAGTGGAAGCGGTACAAAACAAACCGGTATTTTCTAACCGGCTAACACATCTCCATACGATTGATTTCTTCCCTCGATTATTCCAATGTACCCTGCGGAATATTTCATGGCAATTGCCGCAGAAAACCATCTGTGATAAAGGATGATTATTGCTATAGTTTCTCTTTTTTCCGTTCTTACTTATATGCACACATCTTCTTTTGACAAGCTGTTCCTGAACCTGCATAAATATTTCGCGCGGGATTATAGGCTCATGGCTGTTTTCTACATAGTATTGCGGAACAATACCATTATTGGGTACCCTTTTCTTCGATAAAAATCTACCGTATAGGTTTTCTGCAACAGCGCATCACCGATATATTTTTCATTCCTCAAAATCTTATTGATAGTACTAGTATGCCATCTGTGATTGCCTGCACCTGTCAGAATTCCGTCAGCTTCCAGACCTCTTGCTATCTGCAGCATGCTGGATCCTTCAAGATATTCTCTGTAAATGCGCTTAACAATTTCAGCTTCTTCAGGAACGATAACTAAATTGCCATCCTTATCCTTTGTATAGCCAAGAAACCGGTTGTGATTGATATGGATTTTTCCTTGCTGGTATCGGTATTGAATCCCCAGTTTTACATTCTGGCTTAACGATTGGCTTTCTTGCTGTGCCAAAGATGCCATAATGGTCAACAGGATTTCCCCTTTGGTATCCAATGTGTTTATATTTTCCTTTTCAAAGTAAACCGGAATATTTTTTTCTTTAAGCTGCCTTATGTACTTTAGGCAGTCCAGCGTATTTCTTGCAAACCGGCTGATAGATTTTGTAATTATCATATCGATTTTGCCCTGCATGCATTCTTCTATCATCCGGTTAAATTCTTCACGCTTTTTTGTGTTAGTTCCGGTAATACCTTCATCTGCAAATATGCCTGCTAACTCCCATTCGGGATTGCTTTTGATATAGTTTGTGTAGTGCTCAATTTGCGCTTCATAACTGGTTGCCTGCTCCTCGCTGTCCGTAGAAACACGACAGTAAGCTGCTACCCGAAGCTTTGGCAATTCCTCGGCCTTTGCACTATTCCCGATTCGCTTACGGGCAGGAATTACCGTAACATTCCTGGTTGTCATCTAAAATCACCTCGCTCTTAATAAGACTATAAGCATACTCTGCCTGCTGAAATGGATCATCGTATAGATTATCTGGCATTGAAGCATGAAACTTAAAATTCAGGCATTTCTTTTCATTTCCTTTATGTTCATAAATCCTGCCAAGCGCCTCAGCTCGCCTGCGTCTTTCCAGTTGTGCTTTTTCAAATGTGTCCTTGCTGATAATTGGCGGATAAAATTTGTCCTCAACATACCGTTTATCTGCCAGCATTCTTGCAATAGATGTGTGGTAGCGCTTAATGCCCGCTTTTTGGGCTGCTTCGGTTAAAGAAAGCCCGGAAAGGTAAGCCTCAAATAGTTTCTCAATCTTAACTGCTTCCTCTTCATTAATTACAGCCCTACCGTTCTGAATGGTATATCCAAAAGGTATATGGCTCATCATTTCACCAGCCTTTCTCTTAAGTTCAACCCGCATTTCATTTTGAAACTTATTTCTTCTTGTGAAAACACAATGATTTCGCGGGTAAAATCCTCAAATATTTCGCTATCGAATGCATCCATCTGCTTTTCAGCTTTCGTTGCAAATTTAAGAAGCTTCTCAACCTCAACAAGGATAGTCTGACTCCCATCGATTGCGCGTTTTATGGCTTCTTTTTGTTCTTTTAATATGGCTGCTTCTTTGAGCAGCTCATTTTTTTGTGTATTAAAAAGAGCGGGTTCCAGGTATCCCCTAGCCATAAGTCCCATAATCACCTGAACCCGCTCTGTATTTTCTTTGATTTTTGCTTCCAATTCTTGAATCTTCGCTAGATTATCTGAGCAATTTGTTTTCTTTAAGCTTTGCAGCAATGGTCTTAGAATGAACTTATGACCGAAAATAAGCTTATTCATCATAACGACAAAAGCCTGATGGATCGCATCCTCTCTGACAAATTTCATTGAACAAGCCGAAGCGTCTTTTATATGCTTTGTGCAGCACCAGGCAATGTACTTATGATTACCACTGCCATGAATTCGACGCTTAAAACTGCTGCCACATTCTGCGCATTTGATTTTCCCCGAGAAAGGGTAGCGGTTTTGATACTTGCTGCTTCCCTTAATTACACCTTTTTCTTTTCCTCTTTGCTTTAATATCTCTTGGGCGGCTTCATATTCCTCATGGGATATAATGGCTTCATGATGATCTTTTATCATGTATTGATCTTTTTCCCCATGATTATAATGCCGCTTAAAATTCTCATCTGTATAGGTTTTTTGCAGAAGGACATCCCCAGTATATTTTTCATTGCTTAAAATGCTGCGGATAGTTGTCGCTGTCCAGTATGAACCTCTCTTTGTTGGGATTTTATCCGAATTTAGCCCATCTGCAATTTTCTGTGTACCTTTACCTGCCAAAGCTTCAGAAAAAATCCGCTTTACGATTTCAGCCTGTTCTTTATTGATAAATAGCTTTCCATCCACATAATCGTAACCATAGGGAGGGTACGAAATTTTGTATGTTCCGTTTTGGAACCTACGCCTGATAGACCACTTACTATTTTCTGCAATGGATAATGATTCGTTTTCTGCAAGGCTGCTCAAAATTGTCAGCACCAATTCGCCTTCCATGCGCCGCGTGTTTATATTCTCTTTCTCGAAATAGATGAAAACACCGAGATCGGTAAGTTTTCTCACCATCTCAATACAGTCGGTTGTGTTTCTGGCAAATCTGCTGACTGACTTGGTTATAATAAAGTCAATTTTCTTGTTTTCACAATCTGCAAGCAGCCTTAAAAGTCCAGTCCGATTCTCCTTTTTTGTACCTGAAATGCCTTCATCATAGTAAATCCCTGCAAATTCCCAATCAGGATTTGCTTTTATATAGGATTCATAATGGTCCTTTTGCGCTTCCAGGTTTGCCATTTGCTCATCACTATCGGTTGAAACCCTGCAATAAGCTGCCACTCTTACCTTTGGTTTGAAAGCTTGGAGAGCATTGTTTCCATCAATCCTTGTTACCTTTCTCACTGTTTTCACCTCCTTTGGGTATGTGACATGTTACCTCTGTGTGCCGCTAATAGCAAGCCAATTAGGCCATAAGCTGTGCATACATCGGCGAAAAAGTTTTAAGATTTAACTTGTCGATTTTATCGAATTCTTCCTCTGAAATTAGTCCCGCTTTAAGCATCTTTTGCAGGATTTTATATGCCCGCCAGTAATCAACCTCTCTTTGAATTTTACATAGATTTAACCTTAACCTGCCTTTAGATTTTACTATTCTGCTGTAATATTTGAATTGTAAATAAACTGGAGGAAAAGGAGAAAAAACGTTATGAAAAAGATGAAAAGAATTGTATTGACCGTAACCATACTGGCACTCTTTTTTACAGGCTGTGCAACTGGAGGTGGTAATGAAATTGTAGTTGTTTCCCGGGAAGATGGTTCGGGCACCAGAGGAGCATTTATTGAACTTTTTGGAATTGAAGAAAAGGATGCAAATGGGAATAAGGTAGATAATACAACAGACGAAGCAATCGTAGTAAACAGTACTTCCATCGTAATGACCACAGTAGCCGGCAATAAGAACGCCATAGGGTATATCTCCCTGGGTTCTTTGAATGATACTGTCAAAGCAGTTAAAGTTGATGGAATAGAACCCACTGTTGAAAATATTAAAAACAATACTTACAAGGTTTTCAGGCCTTTTAATATTGCAACAAGGGATGACATCAGCGAACTGGCACAGGATTTCATCAGCTTTATCCTTAGCAGTGACGGACAAAAGGTCGTGGAAGAAAATAGTTATATTGCTGCATCAGAAAAAGGCCCTTACAGCAGTACGAAGCCATCCGGTAAAATAGTAATAGCTGGGTCTTCCTCGGTAACACCGCTCATGGAGAAGTTAAAAGAGGCTTATTTGAAAGTGAATACCAATGCAGAAATTGAAATACAGGCGAGTGATTCCACAACGGGAATGAAATTAGCTATGGAAGGAACATGCGATATTGGTATGGCATCCAGAGAATTGAAGGAGAGCGAATTGAAGAAGTTAAAGCCAACAGTTATAGCCATGGATGGTCTTGCTATCATTGTAAACAAGGAAAACCCGGTAAGTAATCTGACAAGTGACCAAATTAAAGGTATTTTCAAAGGAGAAATTACCTCTTGGAATGAGGTTGCTAAGTAAGATAAAACAAGCCAGCGGAGCATTTGCTGGATGAGACGCACATTCTGGCTTTTAAGGGGTTAAGTATCTATGACAAAATACAAAGAAAGCATAATGAAAGCAATATTTTTTGCAGCAGCCTGCACATCCATTCTGGCTGTCACGCTTATTTGTTTATTTCTATTTATAAATGGTATCCCTGCTATGACTAAGATCGGAATATTTGATTTTCTGATGGGCACAACATGGAAACCGAATAATACGCCTCCTTCATTTGGTATTTTACCCATGATCCTGGGAAGCATCTATGTAACAGCCGGCGCTGCGGTCATCGGAGTACCCATAGGAATTTTAACAGCTGTATTCATGGCCCATTATTGTCCCTCAAAGCTTTACCGCATCTTGAAACCTGCCATAAACTTGCTCGCAGGTATTCCTTCCATAGTATACGGATTTTTCGGGCTTGTAGTGATAGTACCCTTTATCCGCGATACCTTTGGGGGTGATGGCAACAGCATGCTGGCGGCATCCATTCTCTTAGGCATCATGATTCTGCCTACGATTGTAGGTATAAGCGAATCAGCAATCAGAGCCATACCCCAAAGTTATTATGAGGGTGCGCTGGCTCTCGGTGCAAGTCACGAGAGAAGCATCTTTTTTGTAATTCTTCCGGCAGCAAAATCCGGTATCATGGCTGCTATAGTCTTAGGGATAGGCAGAGCCATAGGAGAGACCATGCAGTCATCATGGTTGCAGGAAACCAGGCAAGAATGCCTGCCGGGTTGTTGAAAGGCGTTAGAACACTTACAGCCAATATAATAAATGAAATGGGCTATGCTGCGGAGTTACATAGAGAGGCTCTGATCGCGACAAGTGTTGTGCTATTTGTATTCATTCTTATTATAAATTTGTTACTGTCATTGCTTAAAAGGAGGACTGGCTGATGGAATCCATCAACAAACGATCATATATGCAAAAGCTCAAGGCTTATAAGCGAAATCCTATATCGCTGGTTCTATCCCTTTTAGTAATGCTATCAACTATTCTTACGATAGGTATTTTGCTCTTTTTGATTGGGTATATCATGATCAAGGGAATACCCAATATCAAGCCTGAATTGTTTCAGTGGGAATACAACACCTTAAACGTGTCACTGATGCCGGCTTTAATTAATACGGTTATCATGACGCTCATTTCGCTGCTGATTGCAGCACCTATAGGAGTTTTTTCTGCTATCTATCTGGTTGAATATGCAAAAAAAGGCAACAAGTTGGTTAGCATAATCAGAATTACTGCCGAAACACTGTCAGGGATTCCGTCAATCGTTTACGGTCTGTTTGGCTTGCTGTTCTTTGTAACCGCTCTTGGTTGGGGAATGTCTCTCCTGGCAGGGGCATTCACACTGTCAATCATGATTCTGCCACTTATTATGCGTACCACTGAGGAAGCATTAAAAGCAGTTCCTAATTCGTATCGGGAAGGCAGTTATGGGCTGGGCGCAGGAAAGCTAAGGACTGTATTTAAAATCGTTTTACCCTCTGCAATGCCTGGCATTTTGGCCGGCGTCATCCTGGGCATCGGAAGGATTGTAGGAGAAAGCGCCGCGTTAATCTATACGGCTGGAACTGTAGCTGAAATACCAAAGGGCAGCGATTTTCTGTTTGATTCTACCCGAACATTATCGGTTCATATGTACGCACTTACCAGCGAAGGGTTGTATGTAGACCAGTCTTATGCAACTGCTGTAATACTGTTTATAATCGTGGTATTGATTAACTGCCTCGCAGGGTTTATATCAAAGAAACTGTCAAAAGTCTAAGGCGCTATTTGAAAGGCACCAGGCGATTCTTGATACCAGGGACCAGATATCATATACAAGCCGCTGGATACCAGACTTTAATTGCCGGAAGAAACGGAGGTAAAAAGGAAAAGATATGGACAAAATTCATATAGAAAATCTGGATTTATATTACGGCGATTTCAAGCGCTGAAAAAAATCAACCTGAATATAAAAGCAAATGAGATTACAGCCTTTATCGGGCCATCAGGCTGCGGAAAATCTACGCTTTTAAAATGCCTGAACCGAATGAATGACATTGTTGAAGGTTGCAGGATAACTGGTAAGGTTCTGCTTGACGGCGAGAACATCTATGGTGATATAGACATCAACCTACTGCGAAAACGGGTGGGAATGGTTTTCCAAAAGCCCAATCCTTTTCCTATGAGTGTGTATGATAATGTGGCATTCGGGCCACGTACACATGGCATAAAATCAAAAATTAAACTGGACGATATAGTGGAACGGTCGCTCCGGCAGGCCGCAATATGGGATGAATTAAAGAGCCGCTTAAAAAAGAGTGCTTTGGAACTCTCTGGTGGTCAGCAGCAAAGACTCTGTATTGCGAGGGCATTGGCGGTACAGCCGGAAGTTTTATTGATGGATGAACCTACGTCAGCTTTGGATCCTATCTCAACATCCAAAATCGAAGACCTTGTTGTTGAGTTGAAGAATGATTATACTATTATTATAGTTACCCATAATATGCAACAGGCTGTACGCATTGCAGATAGCGTAGCATTTTTTTTAAATGGAGAAGTGATAGAATATGCAAGAGCGGAGAAACTGTTCTATATGCCACAGGATAAACGCACAGAGGACTATATAACCGGGAGGTTGGGTAATGAGAAATAAATTTGATGAACAACTGGACCTTTTAAAGACTCAGATGATACAGATGGGTGCATTGTGCGAAGAAGCCATAGCAAGTGCAACAAAAGCGCTTATCAACGGAGATATAGAACTTGCCAAAAAAGTAATAACTACAGATGAGGACATAGACCATAAGGAAAAGGAGATTGAAAGCATCTGTCTCAAATTGCTTCTCCAGTATCAGCCGGTTGCCAGGGATTTGCGGCAGATTTCTTCTGCTCTAAAGATGATAACAGATATGGAGCGAATTGGAGACCAAGCTGCAGATATTTCAGAAATTATCATGCTTGCAAATATAAAGGCTGCAAATAACACAAGTCATATAGCAGACATGGCAAAGGCTACGATAAAAATGGTTACCGACAGTATTGATGCGTATGTCCAACAGAATTTAAAACTTGCAAAAGCGGTAATAGATTACGATGATGTAGTAGACAATCTGTTTAATGATGTAAAAGCGGATATGATTAGGCTGATTAATGAAGATACTGAAAATGGCGAATTTGCTATTGACCTGATAATGATTTCCAAATACTTCGAACGAATAGGTGATCATGCTACGAACATCGCAGAATGGGTCGTATTTTCCATTACCGGCAAGCATGTGGAGGAAGAACAATGATCTATTGTGTAGAGGACGATAGAAGCATTCGGGAGCTTGTCATATATGCACTGAAATCCATTGGTTATGAAGCTATTGGTTTTGACAAAGCTGAGCCATTTTATAAAGAATTGGAAAATAAGCTACCCGATTTAGTATTGCTTGATATCATGTTGCCCGGCGAAGATGGTATTAAAATATTGAAAAAACTAAAGGCATCATCGAAACTACGGCATATTCCGGTAATCATGCTTACTGCAAAAAGCGCAGAATATGACAAGGTTTTAGGGCTGGACAGTGGAGCAGATGATTATATTACCAAGCCTTTTGGTATTATGGAGTTCCTTTCCCGTGTCAAAGCAGTTCTCAGAAGATCAGGAAATGTAAGTAATTCATCTGAAATATCTGTTGGACAGCTAACGATGTATATTGACAAGCATGTTGTTATAGCAGACGGGAAAGAGGTTGCTCTTACGTTCAAAGAATTTGAGCTTCTGAAATATTTGATGGAAAATGCTGGCATTGTGCTGACAAGGGATAAGCTCCTGGAGGAAGTATGGGGATATGAATATGAAGGCGAAACTCGTACTTTGGATGTGCATATCCGTACCCTGCGGCAGAAGCTTGGAGAAGCGGGAGCGATTATTGAGACGGTGAGAGGGGTTGGCTATAAGATCGGAGGAAAGGCATGAAAAAGAGTATTTATAAAAGCATGCTGGTATTGGCCCTTACAACTATTTTACTTACCTCGTTTCTTATAACCGGAGTGATGTACCGGGCATTCTATCTCAGGATGCAGCAAGAAATCAGGAATGAAGCCATTTTTATATCATCCGCTTACAATCTAATCGGACAAGAGTTCTTTTCCCGCTTTGCTGATCAAGAAAACTCCAGCAGAATCACTTGGGTAGCAAGTGACGGTACTGTTTTGTTTGATAATTTCACTGATGCAGAACAGATGGAAAATCACCTCAATAGGCCGGAAATTGCCGATGCGTTGAAAAACGGATTTGGTGAAGCAGTTCACCTTTCTAAAACTCTAGGAACTCAGACCTTTTATTGGGCTGTCCGACTTAATGACGGCACAGTACTGAGAGTATCAACCACAACGAATAGTGTTTTTAAATCTGTTTTAGGTTTTTTCCCGTATGTCGCTTTAATTACATTGATGGTTATCTTGCTGACTATGATCATTGCCAATCTGTTGACGAAAAAAATCATTTTTCCTTTGAACAACTTAAATTTGGAGGATCCGTTGTCCAATGATGTCTATGACGAATTATCTCCATTGCTAACTCGCATGGCTAAGCAGAATGATCAGATTAAAAGTCAGTTCAAAAAACTGAAAGAGCAGAAGGAAGAGTTTAATGCAATTACGGAGAATATTAGAGAGGGAATCATAGTTTTAAACAACAAAGGCTTGATATTATTCATAAACAAAAGTGCCGCAGACATATTCAATGTCAGTACTCAGGATATAATTAACAAGCATATATTAACACTTGATCGAAGCATAACTCTTCAAAAGGCAATAGAGACAGCTATGGGAGGGCATTTATTTGAGGATATATTTGCCATAGGTGAAAATTCTTTTAATTTACTGGCTAGCCCTGTTAAGGATGAAGTGGTTGTCAAAGGAGTTATTCTGTTTATATTGGATGTAACAGAAAAACAATCCGCCGAAAAAATGCGCCGTGAGTTTGCCGCTAATGTGTCGCATGAACTTAAAACGCCTCTCACCTCCATTTTAGGTTACGCAGAGCTTATGAAAAGCGGCATGGTAAAACCTGAAGACATTTCCGAGTTTTCCGACCGCATATACAACGAAGCAAGGCATCTCATAGACTTGATAGAAGATGTGATACGGATCTCCAGACTGGATGAAAAAAATGTTCAGCTCCCCTTTGAAGAGATTGATTTATTGGAATTGGCAAAAGAAACAGTCGGCAGATTATCTTCCCTTGCACAGCAGAAACGGATAAAGCTATCAGTCGGCGGTGATAACGCGATCATTTTTGGTGTTAGACAAATTCTGGAGGAGATGATCTATAATCTTTGTGATAACGCAATCAAATACAATTATGAAAACGGCAAGGTTGATGTAAATGTAAAAACTTTCTCCGACCAGGTTGTACTAACCGTAGCCGATAATGGCTTTGGCATTCCGAGGGAGCACCAAAGCCGCGTGTTTGAACGCTTTTATAGAATTGACAAGTCCCATTCAAGGGAAACCGGTGGAACTGGTCTGGGCCTTTCTATTGTAAAGCACAGTGCCGAATTCCATAATGCAAAGATTCGATTGATGAGCAAGCCTGGAAAGGGTACAACGATTACAGTTATATTTAGACGAAACCAATAAAACTGAATAGAATAGTGTTTTATTGATATGTTCCCACAGCCAGATATGGAAGTGGGTTTGTCTGTAATAGGAATATTCAACGGTTTTGACGGGAGTGTCCTACGAACTGCCGTCCGGCGTGGGGATAGGCGTGTCTAGGGCAAGCTGTTTCCCCTGCTTTTTTGGAATTTCTATATAGCAGTGTTAAACTGCCTGTATCCATTAGGTTTCAAAATTCCGAATATGTCCCGGACAATCTGTTCCTGCCAGTCAATTAATTCAAAAGGCATTCCATACCATTCACCCTTGGTATGCTTCAGGCAGTTTATAAAAGTAACAGCGGCATCCGCCGCTTCCTTGTCATATCGAGAACCTTCCGCCATAAACTTGGTTGGTTTATATCGTTTTAACTTCCGCAGCTTTGCCGCCTCCTTTCCTAAAATTGAGCAAGAAAAAAGGAACCTCATGGATGAAGTTCCTCTCCTTAGTGGATTTCTATGAAACTTGTTACGTTATAACCGTTATCGTTTGCCTGTCAGGATAAACTCGGCATATTCTTTCTTGTGTTCATTAAGAAATACTACTAATTCATAAAACCCCATTTTATATGCCTCTTCCTGTACTCTTGGCAAGTCAAACATATTACAGGCACCGCTGTCCCGTATGGCCATAATCTGCCGATAAATCTTATCAGCTATCAGATTCTCGTTACCCATGTCCTACACCTCTGACTTCTCTGCCGCTGAAATTGAATCTCTTACCGCTTTATTGAGAAACGAAATATCAAAACCCGCATCTATATAGCCCTGCCGAATCACCTCGTAATAGTAACGACCCGGTGCTCCCAAAGGTCTACCTTCATTCATGATATACACCATTGCGGGTACCCACTGCCCTTTGAAACGTACCTTAACCGTTTCTTTCCGGTATAGATGCGGATAACCTTCATATCTGTCCAGCGCCTTCTCATCATTAGGCATGATTCTCCAAAGCATTACCGGTACACTTTCACCTTTTTGTTTTTCTATTGTCGCTACTGCGCCGCCATTCCCTCCTCTGAATAACAGCCGGTATCCTGTGAGTTTTGCACTCCCCAGCATTTTTGCCGTTGGGCAGCGGTATGCCATCTGCCTTAAGTTCAGATTGCTTCCGTATGCTAAATATATGGTTCCTTTTTCTTTGCTCATCGTATCATCCTCCTTGTATTTACCAAGGCAGAGGCGGAGATCCACCCCTGCGCTTGTCTATCTATGCTGCCCGAAACCGCCATGCAGCGTTACCATCAAGGTGTTTGCAAAGATGCTCCCGGCAGTTTTTGAACTCATCACCAATAAGTCCTATGCGGTTGAGATATGTCCGCATGGCAAACTTCTCATTTTCAACCTGTGGTTTCTTGCTGGAAGCGCATTTTTGCGTTAACGCCTGATGGTTTAACGCAAGGGCAAGCACTATGTAGCTTCTAATTTTTCCCGCATGAAGTTCGCTGTTAAAGCCTCGAAGCTCAATTGTCCCATTGCCATTAAAAAAGCTGTGCAGGTTCAAAAAGTGGTATCTGCTATTATGGTAATGGGTGCTTCGGCTTTCGCTGTAACCTTCGTACCAGATGCTCTCAATCGCCGCCATGGTTTTGGGCTTACGCCGATTCATCTTCTCAACCAGTGCCGCATCCATCTTTTTACAAAACCGCATCCTGTCCGGCTCAATCTGCAATGCTTTATAGAAAAGGTCATTCTTGCTGGCGATAATGTTGATAAAATTACGGATGCTTCGCGGTGTGTGGTCTGCACCGTCTATATGGATATGAATTCCACAACTTGTGTTTGCAAAACCTCCAGCCTTGCGAAGCCTCCTTATCAATTCCTGCAGGGTTTCAATGTCTTCGCAGTATGTCAGTATCGGGCTTACCAACTCGACGCTATATTCCCGGCCAGCCGCCACAATCCTGCCGTTTTCCTTTTTCTGAGTCCGGATGCTCCCGTCGCTCATGAATTTCCATATCCGTCCATCCGGTGCAATAACCTTTTGGGTATCGTAATAATCTCCGCTGGATTCAACCCTCCCTCCAAGAAAAGCTGCTGCAGTTTTTGCCGCTTGTTTTCTTGTAATCCCCGTCAATTCTACCTCGATTCCAAATCTCGTTGTAAGCATTGCGCTTTTTCCTCGCTTTCTCTGTGTTTTTTGCCCTTTGGCAGTGTACATTAGGCCATTGAAAACACAGGATAGCAAGGCAATTCTGCGTGAGTTTCCACTGGATTTTGAACAATTTT
>NZ_BAVR01000020.1 GCF_000521465.1 Acetivibrio straminisolvens JCM 21531 | reverse complement strand
GTAAGAAATCACCTTTAAAAAAAGCTTGACATGAATATTTTGTCCTTGTTATAATATATATTTTTCTTTGACAAGCTGAGCTTGATATGATATAATGAGGGCAAACAGAAGATGAGGTGATTCAATGATGGAGAAAAGCAGCCTGCTCCAAATAAAGAGAGATATAGAGACCTGTGTTGGCAGAAGATTCAGCTCAAAGCTAATAAGGGAGAAAAAAGGCATTTATTAGAGAAGGAATAGTTGAAAACACCTATCCTAGCATCTTCGTAGTTAAATTTGAAAATGATTATGAAGCAATAAGGAGAGTATCTTACAGTTATACTGACATTCTTACAAAAGCTGTGGAGATAGTTGTTTGTGAGGATAACAGAAAAATACAGGTCAGTTAAGTTTGACAATCAGTTTAAGGTGTTATAATGTATAGAGGATTAAATTTATATTACTTAAAAAGCATAAAAGAACCGGATTACAGAATCCGGTTCTTTTATGCTTTTTTTAAATGCAAGGTTTATTCAATTCGAAGCATAAAAAGATTTTATCATTTATTGTGTTCAAGGGAATATTTTAAAAGCCTTGTCAATATATATTTAGTAGGCAGGTATTTATTTTGGTGTAATCCTGATTACCCTCGGTGATTTAGTGATACAAATCGTTACGGAATAATATTTAAGGAGGATGGAGAATGTCCCTTGAACTTGTTAGAGAATCCACAAATGTGAATTACTCTGTTGGTGAAGATTTCGCACAGACAATTGTTGAACATGATATAATTGTACCTGACGTTAACCCGGACGTTGCAAGAATTCTTCTTCTTGATGCTGAGGTAAGGGAAGGAGATTCTGAAGCTTCACAAGATAGAATACATGTAGATGGCAATATCTTCTACAAGATACTATATGTTTCCGATGACCCGGAACAGTCTGTAAAAAGTATAAATACTTCCAGTGATTTTTCGTATACCGTTGATGTAGCAAATGCCCGGGCAGGAATGAAAACAAAAGTAAAATACGACATAGAGCATATTGATTATGAGATACTAAACGGAAGAAAAATCAACGTCAAAACCATTCTTAAAATTAATGCAAAGGCGATAAATGACGTTGAGCAGGAGTTTGTAAGTGATTTAAGGGGTATAGAAGATATACAGGTTTTAAAAGATAACGTAGATATATACTACTACCTTGGAGAAAATACTGTCAATTGTACTTCAGAAGAAATGCTTGAAGTACCTGCGGGAAAACCGGCTATAAAGGAAATACTGAGAAACGATGTAAAAATTGTGGGCAAAGATTACAGAATTTCAGATGACAAGATTATTGCCAAAGGCGATATAAACATACTTACTTTATACATAGGAGATAATGAGGAAAGAAGTATTCAGTTTATGGAACATGAAATATCCTTTACACAGTTTATAGACCTCCCCGGTATTAGTGAAAACTCTGAATGTGAAGTGGATTATAGGATAAGGAGTGCATCGTTTACTCCCCATGAAGACACCGACGGTGAATTGAGAATTCTGAAGGCAGAGGTAACCGTAGGCCTTGCGGCTGAAGCAACAGACAAGAGAAATGTTGAAATTGTATCCGATGCATACGGCTTAAAGTCGAATATCAATCATGAGAAGCAGGCATTTAAAATCAATAGAGTTGTGTCAAAAAATAGAAGCCAAATAACATTAAAAGAGATAGTGGAGTTTGACGGCAATAGTCCCGATATATCAGAGGTATTCAATATTTTGTGCAAACCAAGTTTGTTTGAATGTAATACCGGGGATGGATATGTCAATGTTGAAGGAGCTGTCAAAAACAGTATTCTGTATGTGGCTAATAATACAGAACAACCGGTGTTTGCCTATAATCATGAAATACCTTTCAGCCAGAGAATTGAAGTTGATGGTTCAAAACCGGGAATGGCCTGTGATGTTGATTTGGGAGTTGAACACTGCAGCTACAGCGTGATTTCGGCAAATGAAGTTGAAGTAAGGGTTGTAGTGGATATTAATGTCCGATTGGTGGAACAGACGGATATATCCCTTATAACAAATGTAAACGAAACTCCTATTGAAGACAGAGATAATGAGAAGTATCCCAGCATAACCATATACTTCTCACAGCCCGGTGATAATCTTTGGAAGATAGCAAAAAAATATCGTACAACTGTAGATGATATCTTGAGGGTAAATGAGCTTAACAGGGATGATGCCATTGGGGTAGGACAGCAAATAATTGTACCGAGAAAAATAGGCTAATCTATTAACTTTGCAATAGAAAATCTCAGAACATCGAATTCCTTCACTTTCGCCTCTTTCATTTCATTCCAAGAGGCTAAATAAAGGTCCGAAATCAAAGATTTCGGACTTTTTTGCGTGAATTTTATATAGTGTTGATTTTGGTTTTTGTAAATGTGTTGGAAGCAGGTTTAGAGATTTTATTGAAAAAGGAATGTATATTGTATATAATATAAAAATATACAAAACCCAATAAGTCTTTGGGTTTATAACTGGGTTTGGAAGTTTGTATATAAAAATTCGAAATCAGGTGGAAAATGAAATCGATTAGTTTAAATGCCCATGCAAAAATTAATTTATCCCTTGATGTAATAAGAAAGAGACAGGATGGTTATCACGATGTCAGAATGATTATGCAGTCTATAGATTTGCATGACGAGGTTGTAGTTGAAACAAGGGATACAGGAATTGAAGTGGAATGTGACAAACCGTGGGTACCGGGAGGAAAAGACAATATTGCCTATAAAGCGGCAAACCTCATGATGGAAAGGTACAAAATTGAAAGCGGTGTTGGCATTAAAATCTATAAGAGAATTCCTGTAGCGGCAGGTCTTGCGGGAGGAAGTGCCGACGCGGCGGCAGTGATTAAAGGAATGAATGAACTTTTTAGTCTAAATCTTAATGAAGCCGAACTTATGAACATCGGAAAGCAGGTAGGTGCGGATGTACCTTTCTGCATTAAGGGAGGGACCATGCTCTCCGAGGGAATTGGGGAGAAACTTACAAAAATCCCTTCTTTCCAAGGAGTGGATATTGTTTTGGTAAAGCCTAAAGTAGGTGTATCGACGGCGTGGGTATACAACAATTTAAAGCTGGATAAAATATCCTCAAGACCGGATACCGATCTTTTAATAAAGGCAATTTCAGAGAAAGATATTGGCTGTTTGGCGCAAAATATGGGAAATGTGCTGGAAACAGTTACAATAGAAAAATACGAAGTAATAAACGATATTAAAAATGAGCTGTTGAGGCTTGGAGCTTTGGGAAGCATGATGAGCGGAAGCGGTCCTTCCGTATTCGGTATATTTGAAAACGGCAAAAAGGCTTGTCTTGCTTATGAAAGCCTTAAAGACGGCGAGTGGGAATGTTTTATGACACAAACAATATAAAATTTTCAGTAAAATATTGTTGGGAAAAAATATCTAGTTATGTAATAACCACTAAGTGAGGAGAGAATTTGATGGCCGGAAAGCTTTCGAAGGTAAATTTGAATGATTATAAGCCCTTAAGAGAGGTAATTTTGATACACTTAGAGAAGCTATTATTGCAGGTGAGTTAAAGCCGGGAGAGAGACTTATGGAAGTCAAACTGGCAGAAAAGATGGGGGTTAGCCGTACCCCTGTAAGAGAAGCAATAAGAAAGCTTGAGCTCGAAGGGCTGGTGGAGATGCTTCCTCGAAAAGGAGCGCATGTGGCTGAGCTTTCAGCAAAAGATATTATGGATGTTTTGGAGGTCAGGGCAACCCTTGACGGTTTGGCAACGGCTCTTGCCGCTGAAAGGATAACCGACGAAGAGATAAAGGAATTGGAGCATATACAATCTCAGTTTTTAGCCTATGCCAATAAAGACAATTTGCAGGGATCGATAAAAAAAGACGTGGAGTTTCATGAATTGATATACCGGGCATCGCGGAACGAAAGGCTTATTCAGATTGCAAACAATTTGAGGGAACAGATCCAGCGTTTTAGGGTAATATACCTTAAGGATTACAGCAATCCTAAGGAGCTTATTAAGGAGCACCAATATATTCTGGAGGCCATTTCAACCCGTGACAAAATAGCGGCCCAGGAGTATGCACAAAAGCATATAAACCATCAGGAGACGGCAATAATAAAAGCAATAAAGAACATGAAGGGAGGTGGAGGAGTATAACCTCCACCTTAAATTATTTCGTAACCCATTTGGGCAATGTGCTTCTTTATTTCCTGAGGACTTATGTCCGAGGGATTGTATTCGACTTTTATCTGCTGGCTTTTCAGGTCGGAATAAACATTTGTTATACCCTTTAGTTCTCTTACGTTTTCCTCAATTTTGCTTGAGCAGGCACTGCATGAAATTGACGGAACATTAAAAGTTGCTGTTTCCATAAATACCTCCTTAAACGGATTGAAATTGTAGTGAATATAGCGATAAAGTTCTTTGTGTATACTTTATAGCATTTCAAAAAAAGAAGAAATTATTTATTAAAGTTTTTTGAACTTAAAGTGTTATAACAGTGGAATGAATCTCTAAATGTTTATCAAACAGTTTATATTATGGTATCATATAAGATAGATGAAAAATACATAGAAAATTTTAAAAAATAATAGCGAAAATATACCTTTCAGGGACTGTTGCAAAAGATGGCGAGCAAAGTAAAAGGAGGGCAGTAATGGCAAGTGATCATTTATATGTTCCGTTTATAGAAAGTGTGAAGAATACTTTCAGAAAGAACGCTGATATTGAAATATGTATAGAAAGGTCCTTTTACACGCAAAATGATGATATTAGATCCCTTGGTGTTGCCTCTATCATTAATTTTTTCGGCAAGGTGAAGGGAAGATTTTTGATTGATATGGAAAAGGAACTGATTTTCGCAGTGGCAAAAAAATGAATGGAGCGGATTTTGATTCTGAAAACGAATATATGGTATTGGAATCTGTTCAGACACTAAGCAAAATTATTGCCGGCAACGCCATAGATGAACTGAACAATTTGTACTTGGCAGAGATAAAGGCAGCACCGCCTATAGTCCTGGAAGGTAAGGATGCTCTTATCACTGTTCCGAAGGTGGAACCTGTATCTATGGACTGTACTACTTCTTGCGGAAGGCTTAAAATCAATATTGCAATAGAAGAGGATAATACAACCGGAGAATATTAATAGTCTGGTGTACTCCAAGATTCTAAATATATTCCAAATTTTTTATTATCGGATAGTGAACTTTTCAAAAAAATATCGTATAATTAACTGTATAAATTGCAAGGCACTATCTTGTAGGAGGATAAAAGCTAAAGATGTGGTTTGACAAATTTTTAAGCATTTATAAAGCAGGTATATCTCATGAATTTATTCTGTATTTCAACATTCGCGATATGGTAGACAACTATAGATATATTGACAGATATATTTATGAGGAGTTTATAAAGCAAAGAGGTTTTTCGATTGTGGCATTCTATGACATTTCAAGGGGTCTTAGTTTTTTAGAGCCGGGAATGGAAAGAGAATTCAACAAGATAACCTCAAATGAGGCCATAGGACTAAAAAGAGTGCTGCCGTCAAAAATATTTCCGTACATTGATGTTGCTCTAAAGAACACAAAAATGGTTCTTTTCATAGAGCATGCGGAGAAAATAATTCCTGCCGGAGATACGGGTTCCATGTCTCTGGAAGAGAGAATGGCGCTTATCTGGCTTTGCGAGTGGTCAAATGACCCGAAAATCTCCACAGTGGGAAGCACAATAATTATGACTGCAAACAACCTAGCCGAAGTGAGCAGCGAGATTTTGAATTCGTCTTACAGGGTGGAGCCGATTCTTGTGGAGTTGCCGGATGAAGAGGAACGCAGAAAATACATAGAATATCTTTTAAAAGATGAAAATATAAAAATGGATATTTCCGTTGACGAGTTTGCCAAGCTGTCGTCTGGTCTTAGCAAAAAGGCCATAAAGGATATAAAGCTGAAAGCTGAAGCTGAAGACGTGCCGGTAAGTTTTGAATTTATAAAGGACAAGAAGCATTCTGTGCTGAAAAAAGAGTATGGAGATGTCTTGGAGTTTATATATCCCGAAATTAGCTTTGAAGACATCGGAGGCATGGAACGGGCCAAGAGCTATCTTCTAAAAAATATTGTGGAGCCGATAAAGAAAGGTGACTTAAGACGCGTGCCGATGGGAATACTTTTATGTGGACCGTCGGGTACCGGTAAGACTTTACTTGTAAATGCGCTGGCAAAGTCAAGCGGATTTAACTGTGTAAAGATTGATATGTCCAGGATACTGGGGCAATATGTAGGAGAAAGTGAGAAAAACTTCAAAAAGTGCCTCTTAGGTGCCCAGTCCCAGCAACCGGTAATCGTATTTGTTGATGAGATAGATACGGCTTTCAGAAGGGGCGAAAGCGGAGATAATGGAGTAAGCAGAAATATTTTTAGTGAATTTTTGCAGTTTACCAGTAATACAAATAATAGGGGTAAGGTTATTTTTATTGCTGCAACAAACAGGCCTGACCTTTTGGATGCTGCTTTAAAAAGAGCCGGAAGGTTTGACAAGAAAATCCCCATACTTCTTCCGGAGGAGGACGAAAGGGCGGACATATTTAGAATAATGATAAAGAAATATGGCTTTGAAACAGATATAGAGGACTTTACACCTTTTGCCGCACAGACGGAAAATTATACCGGTGCAGAAATTGAGACGGTGGTAAGGAAGGCCTATGAAATTGCAAATGAGGATAATATAGAAGGTTGTATTCTTACGGCAGAAATACTCAATGAAGCGATTTCAAGATGCAGGCCCAGTACCCAGCAGGTAGAGTTTATGACAATGCTGGCAATTAAGGAATGCGACGACAAGGACCTCTTGCCGGAAAGATACAGGCATTATCTTGACGAAAGGTCAAAATTTGACGGGGATTTGTAAAGACATTGGTATAAAATTTTATTGATTTACAGTTTACAACAGAGTATATTTATTATAAATTAAAAGATGAACGATTTTATTTACAAGGAGGATTAGCCATGGGTTTTTTTAGCAGACTTGGGAGCTTAATTAGAGGCTTTTTTGGATTGTTTGTCGGAGGACTTGAGGAAAGCAATCCGAATTTGTTGTTCGAAGACATTAAAAATCAGATAAACAAGGCCCGTAAGGAAGCGGAACAGCAAATAATTGAAATTCAGACAAATGCTGAAATGATAAAAATTGAAATGAAAACTGCCGAAAAGAATCTTAATGCGATAAGAGCCAGAATTGAAGCAGCTCAAAGACAGGGAGACAAGGAGCTTTTGGTGGAGCTTCTCGTGCAGGAAGAGGAATATCAGACCGCATATGAAACATACAAGGAGACTCACGATAATGCTTTAAGAGAAGTCGAAAATATACGCGAAAACTATAAAGTGTTTGAAGCGGAAATGACTGCAAAACTCAATGAATTAAAGACCCTGAAGACTCAAGAAAAGATGGCAAGCTCAAGGAAAATATCAACTCGGTGAATGCAAAATACACTTCCAAAAACAACAGGGTTGGAAATATCAACGAAGATATGGAACGTGCAAGGGAAATTGTTAACAAGAAGATTGCAAGAGCCAATGCAGTTGAAAGCCTGAATGATACTAATACTGAACTGAGACTTAAGAAACTTGACATGAATTCTGCTCGTGAAAGGGCAAGAGCAAGGGCTGAGGCTATGCTAAGCGGAGAGCAGGGATTTGAAGTAAAGGAAAAAACAGAGAACAAAGCAAATTCATAAGATAATTGGGATTAAAATACACACTCCGTACAGGGGGTGTGTTTCACTAAGAGGGGATATATGAAACTAAAGCTTTTTTGGAATTCAATTATTCATTATAAAAACATAGGTATGCTTTTGGTTTTAATGGGAATGGGATTAGCAGCTGCGGAATATGCCCAATTCCCCTATACGTATGCTGCTATCCCGGCTGTCGTACTCTATTTTGGACTGGTTCTTAGAAGTTTTACAGATAAAAAATTTCAGGAAAATTTCTTTCATAAAGAGAAGGAAAAGGAAATAAAAAAGATGAACAGAATGTGTCTGCAAATGGCTGCAGATACTAAAAAGTACACTAATTCTGCGTATTATAAAAAGCTCGTTTCTTTGATAAAAGAGAAGGATGATATATTAAAAGAGTATAATAAGGACAAATCCAATCATATCAAGGAGAAGATCGCTGAGTATGCATTAAATCTTACTATCTCCTATTTGAATCTGCTCAAAGATTTTTGCATAAGAAGCAAAGCTGTAGATCGGACAAATATAAATTCTCTGATGGAAAGACTTTCTCAAAACACGAGAAAGCTTAATTTTACCGAAGATCCGAAAGTATATGAAGATATTAAAAGGATTGTAGAGATGGACGAGAAAATAATAAACAGGCTCAAAGAAGAAAAAAGTGACTTAGAACGTTTGGATGTAAAGCTTGACTATATAAAAAGTACCGTTAGCATGCTCAAGCATCAGATTAATTCAGGTTTTGAATCGCAAGAAACCATGGAAAGTATTGAAAGTATTTTAAATGAAGCTGCAGCATTTGAAAGTGTCTTATATGAGAGAAATAAAAACAGACTCAGAAACTAATCAAAATCTGACATATGTCATTATTCATTTATGTTTAAAATAGCGGATGCAATTGTCCGATAATAATCTATGACAGTTCTTTTTAAAATGACTCCATAAAATAGCATAAAAGTAATATATTAGCTATATGAAATCGTTTTTTATAGAAATGGGGATTTTAGTATGGCGCAGGATATTGTTGTGTATTTATCCGATTACATTAGCATAATAAAAAACCTGACGGCTTTTATATAGAGTCCTATAAAAAAGGTATGTCGGTTGATGAATTCAACAAAGTAATAGGCCAGCATCCGGAAATAAAGATTACCAGTTTTATGGCAATAAAAAACGCCATACTTTTTGCACCAAAACCCCCGGTCAAATTTGGTGAAGCTAAGGAAAGAATAAGTATAGAGCTTTCAAGCGATGAGTTAAAAGCATATATTAGGCTCTGTGTGGAAGAATGGGAGTTTTCCGGAGATGCAAAGGTAAAGCTTTTGGAGGAAGTAGAAAAAACCTGGAAAAAGCGGGAGTTGTATTTGGAATTAAACATGACGTATTGTTAGACGAGCTTTGCAATAACAGGCAAATCCTGATAGCCGAGGGCATACCCCCGGAGCATGGCGAAGATTCGGTAATAAAGATGTATGAAATAAAAAAAGCAACGCCTGAGATAAAAGAAGACGGCAAAGTAGACCATTATGAGCTTAATCTCATTAACAAGGTGAAAGTTGGAGATTGGCTGGGAGAAAGGATTGATCCTACTCCGGGAACTATGGGCAAGTCGGTAAAGGGCGAACCGATACCTGCAATACCCGGGAAAAATCATCCCTTGCATTATGACAAGAAATCGGTTCGAGAGGAACATAAAGACGGAGTGACATACCTTTATGCGTTAAAAAGTGGAGCAGTACATTATGAAGGAGATAAGATAAGCGTATCAAACCATTTGGAAATAGACGGAGATGTGGACTTTAAAACAGGGAATATTGATTTTGACGGTTTTGTAAGTATAAAAGGAACAGTTGCAGACGGATTTTCTGTTGTGTCAACCCAGGACATAGAAATACTCGGGGTTTATGGAATAGGCAGTATAAAAGAAGTGGTCAGCAGAAAGGGTAGTGTTTACATCAAAGGCGGAATAGCAGGCAAGAACAAAGCGGTAATAAAGGCTAAAAAGGATATTTATTCGAAGTATATTTCAGATGCTACCGTTACTTGCGAAGGAAGCTTACATGTAGGGCTTTATTGCATCAACAGCAACATTACAGCAAGAGAGATTATAATTGATTCGCCAAAAGGGCAGATATCGGGCGGAAATATACAGTGTGAAGCAAAAGTATTATCTCCTATTTTAGGCTCGCCCAGTGAGAAACGTACGCTTATATCGGTTAAAGGATTTAATAGAAATACTTTGAAGGAAAGACTTGAGGAGGTAATAAAAAGTATTGAAGCTTTAAAGAATGAATTGGTGAAGGTAAAGGTTGAGGCGGAGGCTTATTTTAACAGTGAAGAGCAAATGAAATCAGGGAGTCTGAAAGCAGAAGACATCAAACAGAGGTTTTATAAAATAAAGGAACAATTGAAGGAGCTTGAGGAAGAGAAAAAAACAATTGCTGATGTATTGAGAACGAAAGGTGAAGGAGAAATATCGATATTAAAGAAAGCTTATCCCGGAGTTGTCATTGAAATAAAAAATGTCATTAAGGAAATAGACAGACCGATAATTAATACTACCTTCTATATACAGGATGGTTATATAAAAGATGTGTAGCATTCAATTTAAATATATCATTTTGGCAGAAACTGTGATATGATATTCTATAAGAGACAAGGCAACATGAAGATTTTCGGGGTGGCTAGTAAATATGGATTCATTAAAGTTTCTGCATTTTTCGGATATTCATCTTGACGCGCCTTTCGGCTCATTAGGCTCTAAACATGCGGCAGAGCAAAGAAGGCGGGATCTTATTGATATATTTGACAGAATAATTTACCTTGCGAAAAAGGAAGCTGTAGACATTATACTGATAAGCGGAGACCTTTATGAGCATGAATATGTAAGAAAGTCTACAATCCATTATATAAATAAAAAATTTGGCGAGATTCCCGAAATAAAGGTATTTATTGTGCCGGGAAACCATGATCCCTATATTCCCAATTCCTATTACCGAAACTTTGAGTGGAGCAAAAATGTCTATATTTTGTCCGAGGACAGGCAAAAAGTTTTCCTCAAAGAGCATAATGCCTGCGTGTATGGCGTGGGTTTTGCAAATTTCCATGAAGAAAAAAGTCTCATAAACACAATAGAGCCGGCGGACCCAAAGCATATTAATATTTTGCTGGTTCACGGAACTGTGGATTTGAATTTCAAAAAGAGCCGGTATAATCCCATGGCAAGCAGCGAACTTGCGCTTTTAGGCATGGATTACATTGCTTTGGGACATTTTCATAATTCCCTTAGGGGTATTGGAAAGGGCGGAAATATATACAATCCGGGGAGTCCTGAGCCTCTTGGATTTGACGAGGAAGGAGAACATGGTGTCTTTATCGGCAAAATAGACTTTGTGTCGGAAAGAGAAAGAAAGCTTGATGTAAGGTTTGAGAAAACTTACAAAAGACAGTATAAATCCTTGGAAATAAAATCCGACTGTTTTGAAAGCGACAACCAAATTATAGATATGATTTTCCGGGAAGCTCGAGAAGATCAAAACCGGGAGAACCTCATGCATATAATCTTAAGAGGTTATACTGTGCCGGGATATCGTATTAATGCTGCGGATATAGCCGATGCTATTGGGAACAGCTTTTTTTATGTGGTTATAAGTGATGAAACCGTAAATCAATATAATTATGATGAGCTTGTGAATGAACCGGGGATAAAAGGCTTGTTTGTGAGGAAAATGTTTTCTCTTATAAATAAGGCCGAAAGCGAGAAAGAAAGGCATCTTCTTATGAAGTCCATGCAATACGGCATTGAGGCATTAGAACAGGGCAAAGTTGAAGTACTGTAAATTCAAGGAGCGGATATGAAAATCGAAAAGCTTGATATAAAGGGATTTGGAAAGCTTCACAATTTAATAATTGAGTTTTCAAAGGGCTTTAATTTGGTCTACGGTGGAAACGAGGCAGGAAAAACAACGGTCCAATGGTTTATCCGGGGCATGTTGTATTCTTTAAAGAGAGGGAAAATTACGAAAAGCGGAAATATTCCTCCTTTAAAAAGGTACAGTCCGTGGCAGGGAAATTTCTACGGGGGAAGCATTGTTTATACTCTTGACAGAGGAGCTTTATTTACTGTGGAAAGAGATTTTAATAATAATACAGTGAAGGTGTATGATTCTTTTTTCAATGACATAAGCGACAGCTTTAAAAAAAGCAAAGACAGCGGGCCTTTGTTTGCATTGGAGCATCTTGGCATAAATGAGGCATGCTTTGAAAGAACCGTGTTTATAAGCCAGATGGATACAAGAATTGATGCTGCGGGAAGCCGGGAACTTGTGGACAAGCTTACGAATATCAGAGAGACAGGTTCGGAGGAAATTTCCCTTAAAAGAGCAAGAGAGGCCTTGAAGGATTCTCTCATAAACTATGTGGGGACCGAAAGGAGCACGACGAGGCCTTTAGATATTGTAAACTTAAAGTTGAATGAGCTTTGGCAAAAGAAGAAGTACCTTATAGAGGAAAAAGAAAAAATATTTGATATAGAAGAAAAAGTTAGGAGGCTTTACGAAAAAAAGAGGCAATGTGAGAAAAAAAGAGAGGCCATTACTTGGGCAAGAAAGGTTATTGAACTTAGAAGAAATATTGAAAAAATGAAGAAGCAGAAAAGGGACATTGCCTTAATTATAAAAGAGGCAAACAGATATGAACAGGAAAGAGATATTTTAAATCAAGAGCTGGAACTTTACAATAGGATGAAAGAGCAGTATGAACCCTATTCTAAGTATGCGGGTGATGACCCGGCACTCATTAATATTTTATACAATAGCTCGAAGATGCGCTAAGGGAAAAGGAGCGGCTTTACAAAAAGCTAGAGGAATTGATGCAGGAAATTGAAGAGGCTAAAGGGGTACTGGAAGAATATAAAGCCTTTGACAGTTTTGATGAAGGTATAGAAAACAGGATGCAAAACCTTGCCGACAGTATAAAAAGCCTTGAGCAAAAGAAAGAAGATATAAAAAGTGAAGCATTGAATGAGAATTCGAAAGCTTCTTATAAGCTTGGGCTTATAACGGCGGGAATTGTTACCTCAATAATTTTGACACTTTTATCCGGGCTTTTTGCGGTAATTTTTCCCCAAAAGGCTGTTTTTACGGCACTGACCTTTGTTTTTGCTCTGTTAATGCTGATATTTATTTTTATGGGGAAAGTTATTAAGAACAATCTCCAAAGGCATGATGACAGTAGAAATATGCTTCTTTCAAGAATTCAGGAAATAGACAGCGAGCTTTCCTCAAAACAAGAAGAAATCCAACGTATTTTTTCCATGGTGGGTGCGGAAAATACGGGGGATTTTATTAAGAAGAAAGCCTTGTACGAAAATAAGATTCTTAATCTTGACAAATTAAACAGCAGCATGGAAGAGCTTGAGAGAGAAATGGAAGAGAATCGGGCATATATCAAGAAGATTAAGACTTTAATGCTTGACAGGTTTAGAACGTGCGCTATAATTGCTTTAGAAGAAAAGGAAATAAAACCGGAGCATATAGAGACTTTTAGGCTAGGGCTTGCAAAATATGCAGAAGCTCTTGAAAATATTAAAAGGCTGCAAGAAAAGAAGGAAGATATTCAAAGGTACTTGCAATCCCTTTATGAGAGGGCGTCTTCATTGTTTGGAGAAAGCTTTGCACAAAAGGAGGATTTGCCGGGTGCCCTTGGCAATATAGACAGAAAAGTGAATGACCTTTACGAAAAAATTGATGAATACTCTGTAAAAATTCAGGATACATATGCTTTGCCGATGCTTCGCCGGAATATCATGAGTTGATGGAGAAAATTTATGATGAAGAGTTTCAAAATGCAGAAAGCTACATAGAAGATTTACTTTCCGGGATAACTGATGAGATTGATAAAATAGTGCTTCAGATAAGTAGGGATCAGGCTTTGGCAGAAAGAGGGCCTATAATAGAAGATGAAATTCAAGAAATTGAAGCAAAACTTACAGAACTTGAAGGAGAAAAAGAACGTCTACAGGGTATAGGATTTAGCTTAAAGACTGCTTTGGATATCCTTGAAGAGGCGGCAATTGAAATAAAAAGGGAATTTGCACCTTCATTAAACCGTGAGCTGGGAAGCATAGCCGGCCTTATAACACAAGACAAATACAGTGAAGTAAGGGCCGATGACAGCCTTATATTAAAAACATTAGAACCGGATACAGGACGGATTGTGGAAGCACCCTCTTTAAGCGGCGGTACTGTTGAACAGCTATATCTTGCATTAAGACTTGCTCTTGCCAAGACTATTGAGGATAGCGGAGAAGTTCTGCCTCTTATTATGGATGAGGTATTTGCGCACTATGACGATCAAAGGGTTCTAAGTACTCTAAAGATGCTTTTCGAGCTGTCAAAAGAGCGCCAGATTATATTCTTTACATGTAAGGATAGAGAAATGGAGGCAGCCTTAGAAATTTTCGGCAAAGACTTAAATATTATTAAATTGGGCGCCTAGATAGAAGTTTTATAAAATATTACAGTTCTTTATATCGATAATTGGGGGGCTTTCGATGAAAAGAATGTTTGTGAATAATGCAGAGATGAAGAAAATAATATTATTTTTTGTGATTATGGGGATATATGGTATATTTGTTTGCGGTTGCGGACAGTTTGCGCAAGAAGCAAACACCGGACTACCTTATAGTGGCGACAAGGAAACGAATGAGGTTACGAATCCGGGAAGCAGTGATGAAAATAAAGAGGCTTTTGATATAGAGAAAAAATACGAGGGCAAGGCAGTTGTATTAGAGACAGTGTTGATATTTTCCGGGAGCCGGATATAAATTCGGAAAGGGTGACCCAAGCTATTTTTAACCAGCCTGTTGAAGTTATTGAGGAAAAGGCCACCTGGACTAAGGTAAAAGTTGTGGACGGATATGTCGGGTGGCTCAGGTCAAAATTTATTGACAGAGATTGCACAAGTATTATGGAGGAAAAGTATACTGACAGAGCTGTAATTACAGGAAAGACTAAGAAGGTTTATTCTTCGGCAGGTGGTGGAGTTACGCTGAAGGATGTGGTAATGGGAACGGAGCTTTTTATAAAAGGGAAAAAAGACCGCTATTACGAGGTTGCTTTGCCGGGGGGACTTACGGGATGGATTGATACAAAAGACACAATAAAAGTTCCGTCCGGAAGCCTGATACCGGCAACATCCGCACAGGATTTTCTGGCGACTGTGGGTAAGTTCATCGGTACACCGTATCTTTGGGGAGGAGTGAGCAGCTGGGAAGGTGTTGATTGCTCAGGGCTTGTGTATATTTGCAGCAGAATAAACGGAGTGGATTTGCCCAGAGATGCAGATATGCAATTTGAATTTATAAAAACTGGAGTTGGGAGCATGGAAGAATTAAAAGTTGGAGATTTGCTCTTTTTCAGTTCCAATAATGAGCTAAAAGATATATCCCATGTAGGGGTTTATGCCGGAGAGGGTAAGTTTGTACAAGCTGCAAAATCGAAAGGAATGGTTGTAGAATCCGACCTTAATACGGAATATTACATTAAAAGATTAAAGGGCATTAAACGAATATTTGAATAGACCTTTTTCATTGTCATTTATAAGTTTTTCAATGAGATTGACAATATTGTGGCCGGAGTCGGGTTTTGCAAGGGCTCCGGCTATTTCTTTCATTTGCTTGTATCTTAATTTATTGTCATAAATTTGGCACAGAATGCTGTCAATGCTTGCATTTTTATAAATCCGCACTGCGGCACCGCTGTTTATAAGAAACTGCTCATTTCTTTCCTCCTGTCCGGGAATTGGAGAGATTATAAGGGCAGGAAGCTTTTTGGCCAGAGCTTCGGATATAGTCATTCCTCCCGGCTTGGTAACGATAAAGTCTGATGCATCCATAATCTTGGGAATATTATTTGTATATCCAAATATTTTAACCGGCAAGGGGAAGGAAGCTGACAGATTGTTAAGTCTTTTTTCAAGGGTACTGTTTTTGCCGGCAACAGCAATAATTTGAATATCCCTTTTGCATTTTGCAAAGGATTTGAAGGCCCTCTCAATATCCCCTATTCCAAGGCTTCCACCCATAATAAGCACTGTCAAAGTGTTTTCCAAGGATAGTTCTTTTCTTGCTTGCACTTTGGGTGTGTTTTTCAAAAACTCCGGTGCTATGGGAATCCCGTAAGTAAATATTCGGTTTTCGGGAATTTTACATTCAATCATATCTCTTTTAATGTAGTCATGAGCGACAATATAGGCCTCTATATTTTCTTGAAACCAGAAAGGGTGATTTACAAAGTCGGTGACAATTGCTATTGACGGCACATCAAGGTTATAATATTTTTTCAGGTATGCAATCATTTGTAGCGGAAAAGGATGAGTGCACACAATTATTGAGGGTTTGAAACTTTGTATCAGCTTATGGATTTTAGGAGCCATAAGATTACTTAAAACCCTGCTTATCTTGTTTATGTCTTTCCTGTGTTCGGACATTCTATAAAGCCCCCCGTAAATTTGGGGTGCGTATTTGACAATATTAAGGTATCCGTCTACGACGGCCGTATGAATCAAAGGGTTTATGTATTTAAAAGTATCTACTATCAAGGTACGGGCTGTAGGGTACTTTAGCGTAATAAAATTGCGCAAAGCTTCAGCTGCCTTAATATGCCCCGACCCCAATGAAATTGACAAGAACAGAACATTCATTTGTTCACCTCATAAAATAAAATTATTTTGCAAAACACATATTGTGTTTTTTGTAATTCTTTTCATAGAGTTATTATCTGGGGATTTGAGCGATGTTATACATAATTTTAGTGAATTTACGAATATTTTTCGCACCAGAACAAAAAATATCTTTGAAGTATAGCAATGTCTTATATAGTGTTATACTCTTTTACAGTTTTGAGCCAGTGTTTTAGCTAAAGGAGGAGTGAATGCTTTTGAGGACGTTAAAGAGAATACTTATTCTTGTTGTAATATTTTCTATTGGCATACCGTTGTATTTAAATAGTGAGGTGTTTATTGCACCAATTACCGACAGACTTGCGCCGGACATGGAAAGCGAAGATGTCATGAAGTTGCAGCAAAGACTTAAGAACTGGGAGTATTATGACGGCAAAATAACCGGGGTGTATGACTTTAAAACATATTTAGCTGTAATGGACTTTCAAAAGACATATAATTTACCTGTAACCGGTATAGCGGAAGAAAAAACTCTATCTGCAATGGGACTTACTACTCTTTCCCGATGGAGTGAAGTCTATGCACAGTCAAGCCGGGTAAGTGATGAACAGCTTCTTGCAAGAGCGATCAATGGGGAAGCCAGGGGAGAACCCTATGAGGGTCAAGTAGCGGTAGGCGCAGTTATTTTGAACAGGACAAGGGACCCCAAATTCCCCAAAACCATCGCAGGGGTAATATACCAGCCGGGGGCATTTACAGCGGTTTCCGACGGCCAGATAAATGTACCTATTGACCCGAATTCAACTGTTGTAAAAGCTGCAAGAGATGCTTTAAGCGGGTGGGATCCTACCAACGGATGCTTGTACTACTGGAACCCGGCAACTGCAACCAGCAAATGGATATGGAGCAGAAAAATAGTTACAAAAATCGGAAAACATAATTTCGGAATTTAGTTTTTAGTATACAAACAGGAGGTGCATCCTTTTTGAGTATCAGAGAGAAACTACTGGATTTTAAAAGAAGATTAGCCGACAGGAAAATGTATAGTATTGTAATTGTGGCAATTGCTGCTGTGGCAATGTGGGGATTCTACCAATACAAGCATGCGGCAGATTTGAGACAGGAGCTTGATAACCAATACAACCGTGCTTTTTATGAAATGGTTGGTTATGTGAACAATGTTGAGGTACTACTGTTAAAATCTCTTATCAGCAACAGTCCGGAAAAGACGGCACAGACTATGCAGGAAGCATGGAGACAGTCAAACCTTGCCCAAAGCAACTTAGGACAGCTGCCCATTACTCCGAATGTATTGGCCAATACATCGAAATTTCTGACACAGGTGGGTGATTTGGCATATTCTATAAACAACCAGAATATGGCAGGAAAGGGTTTGACTGAGGAACAGTACAAACTTATAGAGCAGCTCCATGGTTTTTCCGTATCATTGGAACAAAGCTTGAATGACCTTCAAAATCAGCTTTCAGCCGGAAGAATAAAATGGGGAGAACTTGCAAATAAAGGAACTCCGTTGTTTCAGAAAACATCTCAGAATATGCCGATGGAGCAGTTTGAGAACATAGACAAGACTTTTCAGGATTATCCTACGTTAATTTATGACGGTCCTTTTTCAGACCACATGACTATGAGCGAGCCAAAGGGACTTACGGGAAATGAAATGAACCCAGAAGAGGCAAAGCAGAGAGTCATAGATTTCTTTGGAAAAGATAAAGTGAGTGCGGTGGAGGATACAGGGAGAAATGATGCGACAGCCATAAAAACTTATAGCTACAGGGTTAAGTTTAATAATGTTCCCGAGGATCAGACTGCAACCGTGGATGTGACCCAAAAGGGAGGACATGTATTATGGATGCTTTACAATAGACCTATTGGGGCGGAAGAAACCATAAACATTGATCAGGCCAAAGAATTGGGGAAGAAGTTTTTGGAAGAGCGTGGATATAAGAATATGGTCGATACCTACTACTTGAAAGAGGACAATACAGCGGTTATTAACTATGCCTACAAGCAAGGGGATGTTGTTGTATATCCTGATCTTATAAAAGTAAAAATTGCATTGGATGACGGTGAAGTAATAGGTTTTGAAAGCAAGGGTTATCTTTCCAATCACGTAGAAAGAAATATTCCGGCTCCGAAACTTACTGCGGAAGAGGCTCGCACCAAGATTTCATCGAGGATGCAGGTTTTAAGTTCCGGCCTTGCGATAATACCTACAGACTACAAAACGGAGATATACACTTATGAGTTTAAAGGGAAGCTTAATGATAAGGATTTTCTTGTCTACATCAACGCCGAAACCGGTAAAGAGGAAAATATCCTTATGATAATTGACACACCTAATGGAGTATTGACAATGTAAAGCTTCTGTATATAGTTATTCTTTTGATTTTGACAATCGGGTATGAAAAATTGCCCGATTGTTTATTATTTAGTCTCTTTTAATGAAATGAAAGAGGCTAAAATGAAGGGACTTGTCGTTCCGGGATTCAACAAGGATTGGTAATCTTTAATAATTATTTTAAATAGTCTATAATAGATACATGGTGATTTTTAAGCTTTGTACTAATTATGAAGGGGGAAATAGTCATGGAAGAGTTTTCAATGGAGCAAAACAATTTGGAAGTACAGGAAGAAGAAAGTCAGATTGAAAATGTTAAAATGCCGGGTATAATTCAAGTGGGAACCCTTTATTCCATAGCTGTAATACTTATGGTGTTTGTGTCTACAAGATTGCAAACAACCTTAGGTTTCAACCTTGGGGGAGCTCTTTCGGAGATTCTTCTTATAATGTTGCCCCCTTTGGTTTTCTTGATATTGTTCCGGTTTGACGTAAAAAGGGTACTGAGGATGAATAAAACCGGCTTTATGAATTTCTTTTTGGTATTTTGGATTATGTTCTTTTCCATACCTGTGGTAGGACTTTTTAATATTTTGAACATGCTTTTAGTGAAACTTTTGTTTGGTACTGTGGAGATTGCCCAGATTCCTGTTGGAAGTGATGCCTTAGCTTTCTTGCCAGCGTGTTGGTTATTGGCGTTTCTGCAGGAATATGTGAGGAACTTTTGTTTAGAGGGGTAATCCAGAGAGGATTGGAGAGACTTGGTGCAGTTAAATCCATACTGATAACGGCATTTCTCTTTGGACTTATTCATTTTGATTTTCAAAAGCTGTTCGGAACTTTTCTTTTAGGGGCGTTAATCGGTTTTCTGGTATACAGGAGTAATTCTATATTTGTAGGGATATTTGCTCATTTTACCAATAATTCTATTGCTGTAGTTGCACTTTTCTTGTCAATGAAGATGAGTGAGTATATGAAGAAAATGGGTATGACCAATATGTCTGAAATGAACACATCGGGTGTGGGGGATGCGCTAAGTGAACTTCAAAAGCTCTCCGGTATCCAGCTTGCCATAGTAATAGTCTTCTATTTAATGGTGTTTATTATTACGGCAGTAATTTTGGTGTTCTCCTTTATGCTTTTATTAAGAATACGTCAAAGGATGTCAAAGAAATAAAGGAGGATAAATCCGGGATTAGAGCAGTAGATTTTGCTTCATTTATACCGGGTATTCTGATGGTAATTTTGATTTATGTCTGCAACGGACTGCTTTTGGGAGGAACTATTGATGCTGAGGCTATGAGGAGCTTTTTAAAAGCCATAGGAATAGCTGATAAGTACTAAGAAGGACATAACCTTTTTTAGGATATGTCCTTTATTCTAATACTTAAGTGAAAAATTTTTTAGATTTATTATCTGTTGTCTTGTTATAACTTACCTTAGCCTTGTTGGACAGTCTTTTTGAATACCCTGATGTCATTTCCCGCAAACCTGAACAGATCGAATCCGCCTATAATTCTCGATACTATTCTCTCATCATAGTATTCATTAAGCAGATTGATACCAAGATTTGTAGCTATAATGGTCTTGCAAGGGACGGACAAATTTTTCTCATGCCTAATGTTTAAAATATTCAAAAGTTCTGCGTATCTTGTTGCCGTTGGGGATTCGGTTCCAAGATCATCTATAATAAGGAGCTCAACATTGAAGATATCGGAGTAGGCGGTATCTTCAAATTCATCGTCCTTCAGAGCTGTCAGCCTGTAATCATTGATAACTTTGAACAGGGACTGGGCTGTCTGATACAATACGGTTCTGCCTCTTTTTAAAAGCTCCGAGGCTATGCAGTTTACCATAAAGGTTTTGCCGACACCTGTGGGCCCGCTGAAAAAAAGGTTTTTGTCCTGTGGGTTGTCTATATTCTCGATAAATGCTTGAGCCCGCTGCCGTATTTTTAAAATATTCTTCCTTGGAGAAATTTTGATTCCGTACTTTTTTTCATTAATTTCATCGGGATAAAAGTTTTCGTTGAAAGTGGAAAAGTTCTCCACATCCAGAACCTTTATATTTGACTGCTTAAAAAGGTGATTGATATATTGCTGGCGGTAGCAGGAGCATTTTTCCGTACCGGCCGGAGTTTCTACAAAGCCGGTGTCATTGCATTGCTTGCATTGGAATTCAAGGTCAAGATAGTCCTCGGGATAGGAGAACTTCACCAACAATTCTTTTTTTTCCCTCTTAAGGCGGTCGATTTTGTCTAAAAGCTCGCCTATCGCTCTATCCGATGGTTCGGTACCTAAAAGTATGGCTTTATTGTATTTTACCCCTGTAAGCCGTATTTGATTATCTATTTCGGCAATTCGAGGTATCTTCTTATAGACCTCTTCTATTTTCAATAATTGCCTATAAGAGGCTGCTTGCTGTCTGGATTCATATTCATTTATTATTATGCGGTGAATATCCCTGCTCATGCTGCCTCCTTTTTCCGTTACTTATTGGAATTCCCATTACTATTAGGTTTAAGCGTTTTCGTAAAGGCTGTTCAAATACTCATCTTCGTATTTTCTTTGCTCAAAGTTGCCTTTTTGGGGCACAACGACAGATGCCACAGAGTTGCCGGTTTTAGTGTTTTTCTTTCTTCGTGCGGTCTCATAAACGGCAATATCCTCTTTGGTTTTGAGGTTGTTTTTGTGCCAGTCGGTAATTATGCTGTCCAGATAATTGAAATTCGGGTTGGTTTTGGATGTTGTCTTCTTTAAGGCAAGTTCAATGGTGTCAATGTCGTATCCATAGTCCATTACCCATTTTTCAACATATTCCTCTTCAAACTCGGTAAGGTTTCGGCCGAGTTTCAGCTTTTTGACAATGGCACTGCGGACATCCTTGAACTTTTTGTACTCGATAGAGTAATTGTCAAGGTCAAAGGAATTTCTGATATTTCTGTTTTTCCAGTTCTCAGCCACTTTTTCTATGTAAGGTTTAATAAGCCCTTTATGGTCAAAGCAATATTGAAACAATGCCAACATGACATCTTCATCAAATTTGTAACGGTCAAACCAGGCATCGATATCGGTATACCATGAAGGAGACATAATACCTTGGAAGAATGTGTTGTTAATTGTGTAAATTATTTCGTTGCGCTTCTTGTTCTTTTCGGAGTTGGACACAGCTTCTTCCGGTGTCGAGGTGGTTTTTAAGCGGTACATCTTCTTGATTTCTTTTTCTTTCAGGTCATGAAGCACAAGACCGTCTTCTTTCCAAGAAAGTACCCCGAAGTTTTCAAGCTGGGCGAGGCATTCCTTTACCTTTGAGACTTCAAGCCCCATATTTTTGGCAAACTCTTCTGTAGATGCATTTTTGTTGTGTTTGCTTAAAAAAAGGCAGTATAAATACACCTTTACACTGTCTGAACTGAGTAAAGGCATATACTCGGTAATAAAAATATCCGGAACCAGGGTATCCGAATACAAAATGGATTTGTAAGACTCAAAAAACATTAAATCATCCCTCATTGTAATGGGAAAATATTCTCATTCAAATATTTCTATTATATCATATAAAATTGACATGTTACAGGAATAATAAACCTTATATAATGTATTCAAGGAAAATAAACTTGTTTTAAACTTGTTTTTGAAGTGTTTTGGCAATCTGACAGGAGTTTTGGAATTTTATTTTTGCTGTTATTTTTTAAAAAAGAAAATAATGTTGTTGATTTTTTTTTGAATTTATATTATCATATAATGTGTTCGTTGGAATTTAGTTATGCGCCCATAGCTCAATTGGATAGAGCGTTTGACTACGGATCAAAAGGTTAGGGGTTCGACTCCTCTTGGGCGCGCCAAAGAGCACGATATCAAGCAGTTCTGAAAAGGGCTGCTTGATATTTTTTAACTGAAATAAAAGACGGAAGCTCCCAATAAAAGCTCGGGACATCGAGTCCCTTCGCTTTTGCCTCTTTCATTTCATTCCAAGAGGCCAAATAAAAAAGCAGAAGTTGAAAAATACTTTTCAACTTCTGTTTAATTTAATTTACAAGAAGGAGCTAAGTTATAAGCTTTTTAATTTTTTCTAAAAATCCTCAGATTCAAATATGGTGTCTATAACGGTTATTGAGTTGTTGCTTAAATCCAGTTTGCACAGTTCAAGTTTTTCCCCAAAGGAAGATCCATCTTTGGGTTTTTTTCTTGATGATAGTATATAGTAGAGACTATTGTCGTTTTCATTGTAGCAAAAACCTGTAAGGCTGTTTTCAATAGTAGAATTATTTTCTGTAACAACATAATATTCGGTAATAAGGTTTAGCTTGCTGTCTTTTTTGGAGATGCTAAATATAGCAGAATCTCTTGGTTCCTTCATGCGTCTTGCTTCAAAGTACATTGTATCTCCGATGGTATATTTTGAGCTTTTTACAGAAAAATTCTCATAATCTGTACGAAGGTATTGGTCAAGCTCTGTTTGGTTGAAAGGATAATAGAGGCTCATTACAGAGTTGTATTGCTCTTCGGATATATCGCCTTTTTGCTCGTAATTGTCAATGGCTATGGCACTGTATTTGCTGACAAGCTTGCCTGTTTGTTCACCCGAGTTATTTTTACCGCCATCGGCCTCAAATATAATGAGTTTATATATTATAAGGTCATTGGCTACCAACATTGAGCCTACTCTCTGGCAGTTTACGCTGGTAATTTCGGTTTTTTCAGAACCGTCAAAAGACTGCTTGATAATATTATGTGTATAGTTGGTATTTTGGATAGTTTTGTCTTCGGAAATTCTCTTAGTATAATATAAGTAATTATTATGTATATTGATGTTTAAGATTTCTCCAACTTCCAATTCGAGTTTGTTTGAGCCGTCTTTATTGATTCTGTAAAGACCTTCGGTGTTTGAATAGAAAATATATTCGTCAGTTACAGCAAGAGAACCGCATGTTAAAGCGTTTTTTACATATGTATCAAGGGTTATTGGTGCGTTTATTTTTTCTTTTATGAACTCAGGTTGCGAAAGTTGTGAAGTATCCGAAGATTGCGAAGGCGAATTCGAACCAAGCCTCGATACAAGAACCACAAACACCAGAATAAGAATTACGGCTGAAGAAATCAACATTATTTTCGAGTTACTTTTGCTGTTTTGCTCATTGTTCATCATTTAACCCCCTGTCAAATTACTTGTAAAGTTTTAGTGTAATTAATGTTTTAAAATTTGTACATAAAGCATAATATCATATAAAATAGCATGTACGAACATATTATAACATATAACTTCACAATATTACATAGCAATTATTTGACATCCTCATTTTTTGAGTCATATAAGAAGAAAAGGATATATAGGAAACGATATAGATATAAGGTTAGAAATACCATTTGGAATTATTGGGAGGAGAATACATAAAGCCTTTTAGGAATAATCACAAAGAGGATTCTTTAGTGTAAATAAAAGCTCGGGACATCGAGTCCCTTCGCTTTTGCCTCTTTCATTTCATTCCAAGAGGCCAAATAAAAGCTCTGGGAACTTAGCCCAGAGCTTTTTGTAAGGATTAATTTTTTTATTTGCTTAGTTGATATCCTTTTTGTATTCTACATTAAACTTTATATTGTCGAAAGGTACTGTAATTTCAAATTCATCTTCGTCCCCAGATTTTGTACCGTTCATATCTTTATCTTCATATAGTGTATATGTTATAACAGGTCCGGCAGTATCAACAGTACCCTTAATGGCTAGAGTAGTCTCGTCAAAAACCTCGGAATAGTTGACAATCAGTGTTAAGTATAGTTCATTGCTTTCTAAGCCGTAGCTCAAACCGCCGTCAATACTTGTGAGTGTCGCCAGTGCATTACCGCTGAAGGTGTAACTGATATTGTACTTGCCATCACTGGATGGCGCAAGTCCTGATAAGTTGGCAATTGATTCTTTTGTACCATCTGTTTTCTTGAAGAACAGTTCAACAGGTTTGAGGTAGTCTGGCACTGAAAGTTCAAATTTTGCCGAACTGATTTTCAAGTTTTTAACAGCAAGTTAGGTGGCATATTGTTTGAAAATTGCGCCAATTTATTAATGAAACTGGATGATAAATGATAATTTTTCATTTCTTCTTTGGATGGCCTGTAGTAATACACGGAGTCGGAAGTATCGATATTTAAATTCTCTGCCAAATCATAAAGAGGATCTATTATTTCTTCATTATCATTTGCTTCTTGACGGAATAATGACAAATCAATAAATATTTTATAAATTTTTCCGCCGTCAGTACTGCTATTATATTCATCAATCATGGAACAAAGTTCTTCGACATACATATTTCCTTTGTTTCCTGATTCATCGGAAACCTGATCTTCGTTGATGTCTTTGTAAAGATCAAGTTCAAAATTATCTGTACCACTAACGATGGTGTATGCATTTGGGTCAAGACTTGTAAATACAATTAAGAATTTCTCTGCATCAGGATCGCAAATGTCAGACTTAAATATTCCCAGTGCTTTTCTTATTGCGTCTCCAAGGTTACTTCTCTTTGTGGTTACATCAGCTTTTAAAGTTGAGATGTAACTTCTTAAGTCATCTATTTCAGTGGAAACATCGTAAAGCTTCCAGTTTGTTGTCTCCGGATCATCTTCATCAATACCGATTATATCAAGTTCATTGACGTCGGCATAATCGGAATAAGTTATTACTCCTGCTCTTGTATAAGAATCGAAAAGGTTTGGAAGATAGGATATTGCTTCTTTTACAGCATCGAATCCTTTTGTTTCTTTAATAAATCGTTTAAAAGGATCTGTCATATCCTCTGTAGGTCTATTAAAAATAACGTTTGAAGGAGGTATAATTAATTCTTTTCCAATAAAACTACCGGTGATTTCGCAGTTTTGTCCATTTAATCTAATAGAACCGTTTGGTGCTATGGCAAATCCTTTAAAGTCTGATGTACCGGTTTCAATTGAAATATTTCCGTTTCCTGAAATAAGGTAAAGATTTTCTATAGCTCTTCCGTTAAGCTGCCCACCTTGTAGAGTTATATTTCCTTCTGCATAAATGAATTTTGGAGTATCATTTAATTCGGAGAAAATACCTCCTTGTACGGAAATGATAAGATCTCCCTCAAAGTACATATTGGATTTAATTTTGAAAATTCCGCTTCCTAGAATCATATATTCAATGTTTTTATAGGATAATTCACTATAAGGAGCACCAGGATTCTTGTTAGTATACTGTATATAGATATCGTTACCGTTTTTAATGTCTTCTTCAGATTTGTAAGGCCAAGAATATAGATGCTTGTTTTCTTCCTTAAACTGTATTTGGGCACCGTATTTGTTGACATCAATTTCATCTTCTATGGCTGATGTCAATACATTAATCATATTAGTTATTTCGCCATCTTCTTCAAACAAGTAGTCATAGTACTTACGGTCATTTTTGCTTAATTCCTCTCTTGGTTTAGCTTCATCAACAAGTTTAATTTCGGAGGTTCCTATAGTTCCTTTCCAACTTCCTTCACGCTCATAATATTTATTTTTACCTTCCACATTTACAGATGCAGTATCAACCATAATTTTATCTCGAGTAAAAACATCACCGTTTATTGTGATATTTTGACCTTGATATGTTGCGATACTTCTTGAAAACAAGGCATGTTCAAATATCCCTAAAAATGGAATTGGTGTTTCGGTAGATTCATAAGATGAATCAAATAAAACAATAGCTTCTTTTTTAGACGGAACAGAACTTACTTCAATTGAGCCATCGTGGGAAAATTTAATTTCGGATGGTTCAAAGAGTCCCATAGGATTTTTTAATGGTGTAACACTATTGGTGTAATAAAAATCCATCAAATCATCCGCCCATACGTTGTTAACCTGTAAAAAAGCCAGATTAAGAAAAACGCCAATTGCTATTAAAATAGCAAAAGATTTTTTCAAGGCTCTCTTTTTCATTGTACATTACCTCCCTTATTTAGTTGGTGATTAAAAGTTAATAAGTCTAAAATTGTCCAGCTACAATAATACCGAGGGTTATATTGTCAAAACTTATACTGTGCAATTTCAATATATTTTCCATCTTGATTTTGGTACATTACAACCATATACTTAGGAACAAATGTTTTTGACATATAAAGTGATGCCCAGAAATCATAAGGTTCCGATTCGGATGGCTGAGCATAGGCTTTTGTTTTTTGGAATTACCGTAATTATCGAACACCTCAAGCAGCAAAGTAGCGTTTTTCAAGTTGGTTTTGCCCATAATTGCAATTCTATTGTTGTTAGTTCCTTCTACTTCTTTAATGACAACTTCATCGAAAGAAAATGTCAGGTCTTCATATGTAGTCTCTTCACCTAGGCTTTTTCTTTCCGGTTCTCCTGAGGAGGACGGTACATTTTCGGGCAATGTTATGTACACAGACTTTGTGCTGTCATCCCAAGCAACCTCTGCTCCACAGTTTTCACTGACAAATCTTAAAGGAACGAAAGTTCTGCCGTCGGTTATTTCAGCGGCTACGTCAAGTTCCTTTTCCTGTCCGTTTACAATGGCGATTTTATTACCAATGTAAAGCGTCATTTCAATGTCGTTGCCTTTAGCTGTGACCATACGAAGAGCAGGGTCCCAGCCGACATCCATGCCCAAAGCTTCAAATATCCTACGGAATGGAATAAGTGTTCTTCCTTCCTTAATATAAGGAGGCGGGTCATTGGAGTTGGTACCGAATTCCATTAGTTTACCATTAAAATATACTTTAACGTTGGTGGACGCGATGCTTTGAAGGGCGGTTGATAGAAACAGCATACATAGCAAAGTAGTGTAGACAACAAAGCGAAAAGCAAGAGATTTTAACTTTTTCATTATGATTCCTCCCCAAAATTTCTTATCTTTGTTAATCTCTCTTATTTATATGTTTTTTACTTATGGTTGTGAACGATAAGTAAAAACGAAGCTGGTTTTATCACTCCTCTTTTGCATGTGATTACATGAGTGAAACTACAGATGTTTATTAAAAGGAAAAATATACTTTTTTCCATTATCATTATATCGCAAATGGGTTAAAAAATAAAGGCATTTTTGCCATCAGTACAAGAAAAATATGTTTTTTAAGGACACGGATGCAATGATTAAAAAGGATTAAGTATGTAAACGGAATAAAAATCAAAAAAATTTAGGAAATTATAATTTTATTACTTAAATATTCCGATATATAGATAGCAGGTTCAAAAAAAATAAGGATAGAAGGCGAGAAGTTATGGATATAGCTACTCTTGTAGGAATAATTTTAGGTATTATATGTGTAATATGGGCTATTACGCTTGACGGAAACTTATTGTCCTTCTTGGATATTGCGTCGGTAATTATTGTTCTTGGAGGAGGACTGTGCTCCACTCTTATCTCTTGTAAAATCACCGAGTTTGCAAAAATTATGAAGGTGGTTGTAAAGGTACTGGCAGGAAAAGAATCAAGGCCTCAGGATACCATCAGGATGCTTGTCGAGCTTTCGCTTAAGGCAAGAAGAGAAGGTTTGCTTTCTTTAGAGTCGGAACAGGAAAATATCGATAATGACTTCTTAAAGCAATCTCTCCAGCTCGTTGTTGATGGTGTAGAACCGGAAGTTATAGTTGACACAATGGATCTTGAGTTGGAGAACATGAAAGCCCGACATGATAAAGGTGCAGGATTATTTAGAACTATGGCTTCCCAGTTTCCTGCATGGGGAATGATAGGTACCCTTATAGGTCTGATAAAGCTGTTGGAAGCATTGGATGATCCATCGACAATAGGAGCTGCCATGGCGGTGGCATTGGTTACAACCTTTTATGGAAGTGTTCTTGCAAATCTAGTATGTAATCCTATTGCAAGTAAGCTTGCTCAAAAGAGTAAAGAAGAAATACAGGAGAAAAAGATGATTATAGAAGGGGTTTTATCTATACAGGCAGGAGAAAACCCAAGGATATTGGAGCATAAACTGAAAACCTTCCTTTCGCCAAAGCAAAAGCTTGAATATGACAGGATGACAGGACAGGCTTCGGAAGAAAGCAAAAGAAATGAGAGAAGCGAGAGAAGTGAAAAAGGCAGAGAGGCTGCTGTGTAAGTGAGGTGTAATTTATGAAAAAATTAAGAAGGCAGTTGATGGAAGATGAACCGCCACAAGGTGCACCCGAATGGATGACGACTTACAGCGATATGGTTACGCTGCTGCTCACCTTTTTTGTACTCTTGTTCTCTATGTCAAGTATTGACAGTGAAAAATTTCGAGAGATTACCAATTCGCTGAGTGCAGCCTTTATGGGAAGCGGCAGCGGAGGTATATATGGTTATAATGACGGAACAGTAGTATACAAAATAAAGGAAAACAATGTAACCGGTGATATACTGGAGGAAGGTGAAGAAGCTTTTAATGAAGGAAAAAGTGCTGAAGTCGGGGCGTTTACAGGAGGAAATGCGGAAGCCGAAGCTCAAAAAATCGAAAATTTTATTGATGAGGTACAAAATATTGTTGAAGAGATGGACTTGGACGAATATGTAAAGGTGATTGAAGGAGATAAAAATTTGACAGTCAGAATAGATTCTGTCATACTTTTTGACCTTGGCAAAGCAGACATAAAGGAAACCGGAAGAGAAACGCTAAAAAAGATTGGAGAGCTAATAAAAGAGTTGGGTAAAGGTGCTACTGTACAGGGACATACGGATAATCTTCCGATTAACACTATGCTTTTTCCCACAAACTGGGAGTTGTCAACAAAGAGAGCAACCAATGTTGTGTTATTTCTCATTGATGAAAGCGGTGTAAATCCTGAAAAGTTAACTGCTACTGGTAATGGTGAATTTAGGCCTATAGCACCTAACGATACGGAAGAGAACAGGCAAAAAAATAGGAGAATTGATATCGTAATAGATAAATAGTGGATAATCAAAACTTTGATAATAAAGGCTTTATGGCAAAGTAGGACCATAAAGTCTTTTTTCGTTATAAAAATCATATATTGCGATGGAAATATCAAGCTCGAATGTTACAAAGGGGCAGGAAAAATGTTTGAGGGCTTCAAATGAGTGGGACTATTAATACTGGGTGAAATTGCTGTCCTAGAGTTTTTATTGAGTTTATATGTTGAATAATGTATAATGAATTTAATAAAATTATAAGTGAGGTCTAGAATGAAACAGGATATTTTTAAAAAACCCATGCATATGACCAGCATAGGGGGACAGGCACTGATTGAAGGACTAATGATGATAGGCCCTAAGAATGCTGCAATTGCGATAAGAAAACCGGACGGAGAAATCATCGTGGAAAAGAGACCTGTTCCAAAAAAAGGCAGACTAGCCAAGCTTCCGATAATTCGAGGATTTGTAGGTATTTTCAAGCAGATGGTTCTTGGAATCAAGGCATTGATGTATTCGGCAGAGTTTGTAGACTTGGAAGAGGATGGGGATAAAGAGCCGTCTAAAGTGGATAAGTTCCTTGACCGGGTTTTAGGTGACAAGCTTCAAGATGTATTGATTTATATATCTGTTGTTCTTTCGCTCATTTTCAGTGTATTTTTATTTATGGTGCTTCCAAACTTGGTGGCCTCGTTTTTGCCCATTGACAAATCCACAGGTGTGGGTTCGATAATATATAATGTTGTTGAGGGTGTTGTAAGAGTCGGACTTTTTATAACTTACATGGCTCTGACATCACTGATGAAGGACATTAAGAGGGTTTGGCAATATCACGGTGCCGAGCACAAGACTATACACTGCTACGAGAATGAAGAGGAGCTTACTGTCGAGAATGTAAAAAAATATTCAACAAGACATCCCCGCTGCGGGACATCCTTTTTGTTTACGGTTATGATAGTAAGTATACTGGTGTTTTCCCTGGTAGGACAGCATGGCTTGTGGATAAACATACTTTTAAGAATTGTTTTGATTCCTTTGGTAGCCGGTATTTCCTATGAGGTCATAAAAATAAGCGGAAGAAGCCAATCAAAAATAGCAAGAATTATCAACTCACCGGGTTTGATGTTTCAGGCATTTACTACAAGAGAGCCGGATGACAGTCAGATAGAGGTAGCTATTGAGGCTATGAAGAATGTAATGGTGGAAAATAAGGAAGAAGATAAATGGTGACAGGGTGATAGTGTGGTACTAAAAGATGCACTTTTGATGGGGACAAAACTTCTTAAGTCAGCGGATATTGATACCCCGGCATTGGAGGCCGGGGTACTTTTGTGCCATGTATTGAATGCGGACAGAAGTTTTCTGTATTCTCACGATGATTATAAAATGACCGATGAAGAGTATGAAAAATTTGTCTTATTTGTTGAAGAGAGAGTCAAGGGAAAACCTCTTCAATACATAACCGGATATCAAGAATTTATGTCTCTTGATTTTATCGTAACACCTGATGTGCTGATACCGAGACAGGACACTGAAACCCTCGTTGAGGCTGTATTAAAGCATGTGAAGGATACCGGGCTTAAGAATGCAAGAATACTCGACATAGGTACCGGTTCGGGATGCATAGCTGTAAGTCTAGCCCATTATGTAAAGGACAGCAGGTTCTTGCTTTGGATATTTCGGAGGGGGCGCTGCTAATAGCCGAAACAAATGCAAAAAGATGCGGTGTTAAGGACCGTGTGTTCTTTATTAAAGGTGATATATTGGGTGGACTTACTGATATTATAACCCAAAGTTCCTTTATAAAAGACACTAAGCACAATGATAAAGGAGCTTTTGACATTATTGTTTCCAATCCCCCTTATATACCTGCGGAAGAAATAAAAACTCTCCATAGGCAGGTAAGAGATTATGAGCCTCGAGCGGCGCTAGATGGGGGTGAGGACGGCCTTGACTTTTACAGGGTAATAACCTGTGAAGCTGCAAAGCTTTTAAGTCCGGGTTCGCTGTTGGCTTTCGAAGTAGGCTATGGTCAAGCGGAGAGTGTTTTTGGCCTCATGGAAAAAGACTTCTGTACTATTAAAATCGTAAAGGATTTGGCCGGAATTGACCGGGTGGTTATGGGCTGCAGAAAGTAGCCGGAGAATCAATCGTTCCATACGTTTATAAGGCCGGACTTGTGGAGACTTTTTAAAATTGTTACAAACATAGGACCTATGAAAAGTCCCGGAAATCCAAAGATCATCATTCCAAAATACATGGATACAAGAGTTGCAAAGGGATGAATTCCTGTCTGGCTTGAAACTATTTTCGGTTCGACTACTTGCCTTAAAATTACACCTAAAAGGTATACTGCCGTTATGCCTAAAGCCATTCGAATGTTCTTTGTAAATATATTCCAAATTATTAGAGGAAACAGAACAATGCCTGTTCCTACAATGGGCAGTACATCTGCTATTGCGGCGATGAAGCCGATTAGTACTGCGTATTCGGATCTTATGGCAATAAGTCCTAAAGTAGTTTCGATAAAGGTAATGCACATGAGAATGAGTTGGGCCTTTATGTATCCGGCTATGGTTGAAAAGGCATCACTCTTGATGCCGATAAAATTTTGTTTGAAATTTGCAGGAAGCTGCCTGTATATAAAGTTTCTAATCTTTTTTCGGTCACTGCTTATAAAATAAGAAGATAAAAGAGTGACGGTAGTGAATACCGCAGCTTTGGGTATTGAAGCAATACTATTAATAATCGATTCTGCTATCCGGCCGATTATAATCTCGATCTTGGGCAGCAATGATTTAAGGTTGCTCTCGAAGATACCGGACAGACTCTTCGGAAGATAATAATAAAAAACACTGACACGGTTGTAGCAAGCCGATGCGGTGGCGGAAAAGGATTCCATATAGCGGGGAAGATTGGCATTAAGTTTTACCAGCTCATAATATACTTTAAATACGCATAAGGATATGAAAACTATAACTATGCTTACCGTTATAGCAAGAGATATAGCCGAGGCGATTCTTCTATTTAACCTAAGCTTCGTTTCCATATAATTAATAACAGGTTCATTGACAGAGGATATAATTATGGCAATTAAAAAAGGCAGAATAAGAGCTAAGAAATATTTCATGAATATATAGATCATAAACAGCAATACAAATACTAGCGACAAGTTTAATATTGTTTTTTTTGCTTTTTCCATATAGAGTTCATACCTTTGTTTCTCCATAACTTTTATGTAATAATATGTGATAAAATGCACGGTCATGCTTAAAGCAAAATTCTATATAATAAAATATATGACGATAAATTTATAAAAAAACGATATATATGAATAATAGGATAGTGCTGTTTATTCGGAAAATAGAATACGAACAGTTATTAAAATCTATTGTAATTTGGCAATTTCTTATTTGACTTATTTGTGAGTTGCAAATATAATATTCAGTGAAAAAAAAATACCCTACCGAAAAAGTAAAAAGGCCTGTCAATGGGGATAGGTTTATAGCTCTACTCGAATATCTTATTACAGAAATTGCTCATTTTTAGTTTTTGTCGCGGGACATTCTATGTTGTATACAAAATACCTACAAAGATAACGAAAATCCACTAATTTCGCATGATAGTAAGGATTGCCTGAATTACACAAATCAGAATATTTTATTAAAATTGACGGTATGTTATTATAAAAAAGTGAGCATTTAAAATACACATACTTGTGGTATATAAAAATTTGATTTAGTATATAAAAATTATTTAAAATGGGGTCATACAAATGTTGGTAAAAAACTTCTTTAAAGGAGGAGCGAAAGTTCCTCACTTCAAAAATACTGCTGAATGTGAAACGGTCAAAATGGAGGTACCTGAAAAGGTAAGAATTCCTATGCTTCAGCATATTGGAGCACCGTGCGAACCCTGTGTAAAAAAGGGGGACACTGTCCGGGTGGGACAGATAATTGGAAATTCCGATAAGTATATATCTTCACCCATTCATTCAAGCGTATCGGGAACAGTAACCGATGTGGCTCCGATGCTTTATGCCGGAGGAATTTACGTTACCACGGTGGAAATTAAAACTGACGGAAATCAGGAGCTTTATGAAGGTATCAAGCCCCCGAGTTTTTCCAATAGCAACGAATTTGTTTCAGCCATTCGGGAATCGGGCTTGGTAGGACTTGGCGGTGCGGGATTTCCGGCTCATGTCAAGCTTTCACCACCTTCGGGCAAAAAGATAGACACATTGATAATCAATGCTGCTGAGTGTGAGCCATATATAACTTCCGATTACCGGGAGATTATTGAGAACTCTTGGAATGTAATCAGCGGAATCAACATAATCATGGAAGTTCTGGAAATCGATAATGTCCTGATAGGTATTGAGGATAACAAACCGGAAGCCATAAAAGAGATGACTCGTGTTGCGGAAACCGACGATAAAATAAATGTAGTCAAGCTAAAATCCCGGTATCCTCAAGGTGCGGAAAAGATGCTAATTTATGCAACAACCGGAAGGAAGGTTCCGCCCGGAAAGCTTCCTGCGGATGTTGGAGTAATTGTAATGAATGTAAACAGTGTGTCGTTTATATCGGAGTATACCAAAACCGGAATGCCTCTTATAAAGAAAAGGATTACGGTGGATGGACCTTCGGTTAAGAGACCTGCCAATGTGGAAGCATTGATAGGGACGCCGATATCGGAAGTTTTCAATTTCTGCGGCGGCTTTGGCATCGTTCCTAAGAAGATACTAATGGGTGGACCGATGATGGGAATAGCGCAGTTTACGTTGGATACACCGGTGCTTAAGCATACAAATGCCCTGCTGGCTTTTGATGAAACGAAAGCCGTATTGCCCAAAGAGCAAGCTTGCATAAGGTGCGGAAGGTGTGTTAAAGCGTGTCCGATGAACCTGCTTCCCCTCCAACTGAACAATAATACCATAAAGGAAAATATTGAAGAACTCAATAAATACCATGTAATGGATTGTATAGAATGCGGCAGCTGTGCTTATGTATGTCCGGCAAAGATAAATCTTGTACAGTCAATAAGGCTTGGCAAGGCACAGGTAAAACAGGCGGCAGCGAAAGGGGGTAAATAATTTGGAGAAAAGTTTTATAGTGTCGTCATCGCCTCATATAAGGGATAATGCAAGTACAAGGCAGATAATGCTCGACGTAATTATTGCCCTTATTCCGGCATCGTTGGCGGGAGTCTACTTCTTTGGCCCCAGAACGCTGATGGTGATTCTGGTAAGTGTCTTGGCCTGTGTGTTATCAGAATATGCTTCAAGAAAGCTGATGAAGAGAAGTAATACAATTTTAGACTTGAGTGCAGTGGTTACAGGCCTTTTGCTGGCATTAAACCTTCCGCCCACAGCACCTCTTTGGATGGTTGTGATAGGAGCAGTTGTGGCAGTAGTTGTCATAAAGCAATTGTTTGGTGGCTTGGGGCAGAATTTTATCAATCCTGCATTGGGAGCAAGAGTGTTTTTGTTTATATCCTATGCAGGTCACATGACCAATTGGGTAATACCAGGCGCTGATGGAGTCTCTTCGGCAACTCCCCTGGGATTGCTGAAGGCTGAAGAAGCTGCAGAAATTGTTTTTCCATCCTATAAAGACCTTTTCTTGGGCAATATAGGAGGATGCATAGGTGAGGTTTCTGCTGCTGCTCTTTTGATAGGCGGGGTATACCTTGTGGCAAAAAAGGTTATAGGCCCGGAAATACCTTTGGCATATATCGGAACCTTGGGATTGTTTACATGGATATTTGGAGGTCCGACGTTCTTTGCCGGAGACTTTCTATACCATATACTTTCCGGAGGTCTGATGCTGGGCGCAATTTATATGGCTACGGATTATGCAACTTCGCCTATGACCACTAAGGGACGGATAATTATGGGGATAGGATGCGGACTTCTTACAGGAATTATACGCTTGTATACCAATTACCCGGAAGGTGTATCCTTTGCAATTCTTTTAATGAATATTGCGGTTCCATTGATTGACAGATATACCGTTCCAAAAAGTTTTGGAGGTGGAAAAGCCGTTGAATGATATAGTAAAACCAACAATAGTGTTATTATTAATATGTTCTTTTGTTACTTTGGCTTTGGCGTTTACCAATATGCAGACAAAGGATAGAATAGCCGAGGCGGCAAGAATAGAGGAGGACAATGCCAAAAAAGAAGTATTGTCTTCGGCCGAAATCTTTGAAGAGATTCCGGATCTTGAGTCAATAATAAACCGAAATGAGGCTTTTGCTCCCGTAAAGAAGGCATTTGTGGGATTGAAAGGTGAAGAAGTGGTTGGAAAAGTATTCATTACGGAAGCAAAAGGTTATGGGGGCACGATAAAAATAACGGTGGGTATAGACAGCGAAGGGGCTATAACCAGAGTAAAGATTGGAGACAACAATGAAACACCGGGGCTGGGGGCCAAAGCGAAAGATAGGCCATTTATATCCCAGTTTGAGGGTATTGTTCCGAAAGAGCCGCTGGCTGTGGTGAAAAATGCAAAAACTAAGGATGAAGAGATTGATGCAATAAACGGTGCGACAATAACTTCAAAGGCTGTAACTAAAGCAGTTCAGGCAGCTCTTGATGTTAACAAGGAGATTAATGAAACAGAGGGGGGTCATAAAATGAGCGGTTTTAAGACTATAACGAAAGGAATAATAAAGGAAAATCCGGTATTCAGGCTTGTTCTCGGTACTTGCCCCACTCTGGCCGTAACAACATCAGCCGAAAATGCCATAGGAATGGGTGCTGCTGTTATATTTGTGTTGATGGGGTCAAATGCAGTAATCTCCCTTTTGAGAAAAGTAATACCGGACAAAGTCAGAATTCCTGCATATATTACGATTATTTCGGGATTTGTGACAATTGTGCAGATGCTTATAAAGGCATATCTTCCCGCTATCGATAAACAGCTCGGTATATTTATACCTCTTATAGTTGTAAACTGCATAATACTTGCCAGGGCAGAGATGTATGCAAGTAAGAATAATCCGTTCATGTCAATCCTTGATGGCCTTGGCATGGGAATAGGCTTTACTCTGTCGCTTCTTGTTATGGGAAGTATCAGAGAGATACTTGGGAATGGCACATGGTTTGGAATGAATATTACCGGCGGAATTTATGAGCCGGCAATAATTATGATACTTCCTCCCGGCGGATTTTTGGCATTTGGATTTATAATGGCAGCTATAAATAAACTTTCAGCGGAAAAGATTGAGCACACGGGCTGTGCATCATGTCCTATGCCTTGCGGGGTTTCAAATAATGGCGAGGAGGCTCAAGCGTAATGAATGATGCTAGTTTGATAATTATAATTATATCCGCTTTACTGGTAAAGAATTTTGTGCTTTCGCAGTTTCTGGGGATTTGCCCGTTTCTTGGAGTCTCCACGAAGCTTTCTACAGCCCTGGGAATGGGTTGTGCAGTAACTTTTGTTATGACGATTGCGTCCTTTGTTACAAGATTGTTGTATGGTAGCTTTCTTGTTACTTTTAAACTTGAGTACTTGCAAACTATAATGTTTATCCTGGTCATAGCGGCTCTTGTGCAGCTTGTGGAGATTATTTTGAAGAAGTTGGTACCTCCGCTTTACAGGGCGCTGGGTATCTATCTTCCTCTTATTACTACCAATTGTGCTGTACTGGGGGTTGCATTGCTGAATATTAACGAGGGATTTGACGTTTTAAGGTCTACGGTTTATGGTTTTGCTGCAGGGCTTGGATTTACTTTGGCATTGATTCTGTTTGCCGGAGTAAGAGAAAAATTGGAGTACAGTAATATACCCGAATCTTTTAAAGGACTTCCGATAGCGCTGATCTCAGCAGCTTTTGTTTCCCTGGCATTCTTTGGCTTCCAAGGACTTCTGGGTATATAAGAGTGTTTTCCAGATTATTAAGAGGGGTTGTTTAAAATATGGTTTTAGATTTGGTGATACCAACTGCTATTATTGGAGGTATAGGCCTTTTGTCAGGGCTCGGTCTTTCCATTGCTTCAAAGAAATTTGAGGTAAAGGTGGACGAGAGGGTTGGCATGGTAAGGGAGGTTTTGCCGGGTGCCAATTGCGGAGCCTGCGGACAGACGGGTTGTGACGCATTTGCAGAGGCCGTTGTTGAGGGAAAATGCAAGTCAAACGCATGTCCCGTAGGTGGACAGGAGGTTGCCGATAAAATTGGTGAGATTCTCGGAATAAAGGCTGAAGCATCTGTTGCGAAAGTTGCCAGGGTTATGTGCTCGGGAACTTATGAATCATGCAAGCAAAAGTACGAGTATAAGGGAATTGAAGATTGTGCAGCAGCATCAACCCTTTTTGGCGGTCCTTCGGCATGTACTTACGGTTGTGTGGGTCTTGGTAATTGTGTAAGGGCTTGCCCCTTTAATGCCATTGTGCTGATAGACGGCTTGGCGAGAGTTATAGAGTCAAGGTGTAAGGCATGTGAAATGTGTGTGGCTTCTTGCCCTAAAAAAATAATTAGAATGATTCCAAAGTCTAATGAGTATACGGTAGCATGCTCCAGCCTAGATAAGGGTGCAGTGGTAAGGAAAAACTGCAATGTGGGCTGCATAGGCTGCGGAAAATGCTCTAAAGTATGCCAGTATAGCGCCATAGAGGTTCAAGGTACACTGGCGAAGATAAATGCGGAAGCCTGTGTCAATTGCGGTGAATGTATGAAAGTTTGCCCTACCAAAGCAATTAAAAAATATAAATGCGAATTATAAGATATTTTGATAAATTAAGCTCAGCAAAAGCTGAGCTTAATTTATATTTGGCCTCTTGGAATGAAATGAAAGAGGCAAAAGCGAAGGGACTCGATGTCCCGGGCTTTGATTGATTATTACTGGCTCCGTTGCTTTTTGGTAACCAGTATTTGATTTCTGCCGTTTTTAAAGGACTTCTTCACATCGTATCCTCTCATCACTAATGTGTCGTATATGGTGTCGGTTTGTTCAAAATAGTTGTTTCCTACATCCAAAATCAAAGTCTCGTCGGGCCTTAGCTCACTTGACAGCTTTTCCAACGTGGCATCAATGTTCAGATTTTCTGCATTTATTATTTTATCATTGTCTTGATTCATTCTATTTTCCTCCTGCATTTTGGATAAAATAAGTGATAAATGATTTAAGCTGAACCGAAAAATGTTTGAAAGCACAACTTAATGCGTATATATTCTGTATATAGTATAGACATATGAGTGGTATTATATAAGAAAACTGTTGTTATGCTATAAAAAATTTCTTGTTTGGGAGTAGATTATGAAGAAAACGAATATTGTACTTATAGGTATGCCGGGGGCCGGCAAAAGTACTATAGGAGTACTTCTGGCAAAGGCGATGAAAATGCCTTTTATCGATATTGATTTGCTCATACAGCAAAAGTATAACAAATATCTTCAGGAGATAATTGATGATGTTGGTGTTAAAGAGTTTCTTTCTATTGAGGAGAAGGCAGCTCTTGAGCTAAATGTCAAAAACCATGTTATTGCAACGGGGGGCAGTATGATCTACAACAATTCGGCATTGAACCATCTTAAAAAGGATGGAGTGCTTGTTTATCTACAGCTAAGGTACGATGAGATTGAAAGCAGGATAGCCAATATATCCAGCAGAGGAATTGCTATGGAGAAAGGCCAGACTTTGATTGGATTGTATAGTGAGAGAGTACCTTTGTATGAAAAGCATGCGGACATTACAGTAAATTGCTCCGGTAAAGACATGGAAGTTATTGTGACTGAAATAAAAAACATATTTAGAAATGGAGAATAAGTTTTTTTAAAAAAATTTTATAAAGTTTGTATAAAAAGACCGAATATGGGTCAATACTATAATTGACCTCACAAAATACATTTTGACCCCCTTTACATGGGTTAGTCTTTCAAGGACTAACCTCTTTTTTTTACTGTTTAAAGTATTATTTAAGTTTATAGTTATTGGATGTAAAATAACAATGTAAATAAAGATTCTTGTGTATAGTGGTAATTATTTGATACAATAGTTTTATATAATTACTTAGGCAGATACTGTAGTAGGGGGGGAATGGTGATGAAGCACTCATATATTTTTGAAGAAGGAAATTGGAAAGCGGAAGGTCTTTATTTTGACCATGAGAATAATGGGGTTGGAGTTTATGGAGAAACAACAATCAAACATTTGAAAGATGAGTGGGTTTTGGATGGATTTATGGAGCTGAAAATAGAAAAGCCGGTAAGGTTTTTTAATATATATTCAATAAAACCGATATCAGATAAAAAAGATTATACAGAATGGACATCGGAGAATCCGGCATTAGGAAAACTTATAGGGAAATTTATGATTATAGGAGACACTATTTTGTCATCTTATATTTCCGAAAACGGTATATATTCCGGTACCGAATGCTTATATAAATCGATGAAAGCAAATATCTAAACAGGGGCTTTGCTTTTAACGGAGAAAACAAGCTTTCATCGTGGGAAGTCACATTAGAGCGTCTTTAGCCTTCTTGAATAAGGAATAAGGCAGCCATTGGAGCTGCTACGGAATAATGTTGATAATTTATATTCTATTTGGGTGGTTTTATGCACATCAAACATGGAAGATTAATGAAGAAAATTATAAAAAAATTGGGAAATAGGCATGAATAGGCATGACAAGGACTAAAAAATTAGTTGAGAAGAGCTGAGATGAGACGAGAAACTGAATTTAAAGGATTGGATTTGCCGGAGATTGTATTCATTGGAAGGACTTATGATGAATACAAGGCTATGTTTGATTTGACGGATGATGTTGTTAAGAATAATGCAATTCTAGATGTGCCTGCCGGTTCTTGCTCCTTTGCCGCAATTTCAAATTCCATGGGTGGGAAAGTAACTGTCGCAGATGTTGCCTATTACCATCCTGCCGAAAAACTGTACGAGAAGGGACTAACGGATATTTCGCAAATAGTTTCAAGTTTGTCAAAAGTCAAGGAACAGTATGTATGGAATTATTTTAAGGATGAGGATTCCCTTGAAAAGGCACGGCGCCAGACACTATATGATTGTGTGACTGATATGAAATCAAATCCGCATGTTTATGTTCCGTGTATTTTGCCAAAACTTCCTTTTGAGGATGAACAGTTTGATATCACGTTGTCTGCACATTTTCTCTTTACCTATTCGGACCGGTTAAGCCTTTCTTTTCATAAAGAAACCATTAAAGAGCTGTTACGTGTGACGAAAAAGGAAGTTCGCATTTTTCCATTGATAGATTTAAAGAGCAAGCGATATAGTGAGATGGATGCAATACTTGAGTTTATACAAAGCTGCGGTTGGCAGGCGGAAGAACGAGCAGTTCATTATGAATTTCAAAGGAACGCAAATTCAATGCTGAGGATCTATAAGGTATGTTATGGTAATATGGTTATATAGTGAGAACTATTATTTTGATTATACATTAAGAAGAAGTATAAAATGGAATGGTGAAAGGTATTGAAAATGTATGAGTGAGTTCAGTTTTAGCTATCATTTGAGGACAAATGATCCTCAAGAAGTTGTTAATCTGCTTAAAAGTTGCGGATTAAAGGGATATGTTTTTCCGAGTGTTAATAATTGGACGACATTTGTCTGTGAGGAAGAAGATGTTGAGGAAAATGCCAAACTTATAAATGCCAATACCGGATTATTGGTTTATTATAGTTTTGCAGAAGACTTCGGTTGGGGATTTTCTATTTTTAAAGGTAATGAGAAAGTCTGCAGCTATAATTGCTTATGGAGCGGACCTGTATTTGACGAAGACGGTGAACTTATTGTTGATGAAGATGGTGAATTGATAGAACTGGAAGATATAAGTATAGATGATTCCAACCTAAAAATTGATGAGTTATTGGCATTGGTTGAAAACGATGCTTCCAAAGTCAATAAGATAAAAGAAATTTTATATCCGAAGGATATAGACGAAACAATCGAAAGTAATCCGCAATATACATTTATGGAATTATTAGGTATTGAGAATTTTGAATGGGTATCCTATGGAATTGCATCAAGGCATACGGATGATTTTGAAGGCGTTATACAGGTGGATATATAAGTAAAGAGAGGTTAAATAGGATAGTTAACAATGGAGCAAGGAATATTATACGGGAGAAGAATTAATGGGCATTATTGACAAACTTAAAAGTAAAAAAATTAAAGTAACTGAAACAGACAAATGTCAAAACCCATGAAACAGGGTGGTGCGGGCCTTACTTTTGTCGAAGGTAAGGATTTATACTATAGGTACGATAGAAAGAACCGACACTGCACTGATTTACCGGATAAATAACATCTTCAGTAATCAAACCTTCATTAGTAAAAATAATTTTTCACAATAAAGCTAAAAACAATATGTATTATGTCAAATGCATGTTATAATAAATTTATATATATTTTTTATTTTTTATTGGGGGGTAAAACATAATGCCAAGGAAAATAGCCAATAGGCTGGTGCTATTGGTTGTGATGACGCTATTGGCAAATATGCTGATGAACGGCATATTGGTTTTTGCAAATAGCGGTGTCATACAGCCGCCAATTGAGTCTTCCGGTACTGATCAAAACATTATCGGAAACAACGAAAGCAATCAGCGATTTTCGGAAAGCTTTGATGGTGATGAAAAAAATATTGTGTTGCCATTAATAGAACAAGGAAATCAAAATGACGATTCGCAACTTTTAAAGGAACCTGTCACAGTAACAACTCAAGTCTTTGACAAATCTTTTCAATTAAGTGATGAGGTAGCATCTAATTCATTTTCATTAATGTCCATTCCTTTAGGTGCAATTCCTGTTAATGAAGGTGAAATAAAAATTCTGAATGATGAAGATAGCGAAGATAAATTATCAAGCTACACATTTGTATTTACACCTTCAACTACCGGCTGCTATAAAATAACAGCAGCGAGTCCGGAAATTCCCTACATATACATTTATGACAGTGAGTACAACAGCTTGGGATGGAACCGTACATATCCAAAAATGAATGATTCTGTAGCGGCAAAGTTAATTAAGGATCAACAGTATATAATAAACTTATATAGTGTAAGTTTTAATTATGCCACAGAGTTGTCAATAAACAAATACGAGTCAGCAGCAGATAATATTACATATACCTTTGTTGACAATACATACACTGCGGATGAAAACGCTTCTGTAATAGTTACAGTTCCATATATTGGAGCGGATATTTTGTACGGAGTATTGGGCAGAAATATATTTATCGAAGCAAGACTCTTAAAAGACGGAGTATTAATTGACTCAATAAATGAAATTCCCTCCGATTGCATAAAGGGAGCAAGAGGAACTCCCGACGACAATATATTGCAATTTGCATGTGAATTCGAAAAAAAGGTTGAACATGGAGAATACACTATTGAAATAACCTGTAGAGATATTGCTGGAAACATTGTTATAGATACCTGTGAAAGTGCAATAACAATAGGCAATCCGGTATCGGTTTACATGCCATCTAACAGTGTTGTATATACCGCAGATTCTTATACTGGTCAAAGAGTATATTTTAAAGATATAAATTCCGACAGAGGTAAATTCTTAGTGTTTGACGGTGATAAAATAATCGGTACAAGTAATTCTGTATATATTTATAGTACGAGAATTAGTTATGATGACTTTTTTTCTACTTACAGTATTATAGACGGTAGCTACGACTCTAATAAGTTTGAAAAAACTTTATACTATTCCAATATACCTAGCATAAATCTCAACGAAGTTTCAAAAAAAGGCAATAGTTATGATGTTAAACTTGTTACCGGAGTTTCGGAATTTGATACCACAGCAAAATTAATACCTACCGATGCTTTAATCCTCAATTATGCTTCCGGTGGCGGACTTTACGATTCGGTTAATAATTTTAAAGTATATACGCAATTTTACAATATAAAAAACATAAACATGGATGATATAAACGTTGAATTGATAGACTTGTACGGAAATGTTGTGGCCAGAAAGACTGACTATATCTGCTACAGTGCAATAAACAATGAACATCAGGCATATTTTCAATTTAATTTGTTTATTGAAAAGCCTTTAGAAGCCTACAAAAATTATAGTTTAAAAATAAGTTATCCAAAAGAGTTTTATACAAATGTAAAAAGCTCATACATAACAGCTTATTCCGGAAGCGATTATTTAGGTATTAGGACTCCGGAAGTTTTAGATATAGATAAAACAATTATAAGTGTATCGACATATAACGTAAATTCCTGGCAGGAATATGACGTGGTTTTAAATAGGATAAATGACGATTTGGAATTTCCTATTGCAGAGCTATCGAAAGTAAAGCCCGATGGATACGGTACCTTTGTATTGGATTTTTCAAAGGATGCGAAAAGTTCTCTTCTGATTCCCGGAGAAGAATACAGCATTGTATTTTCATATAAATCCTCTTATGACAATTACACTCAATATGAAAGAGAAAGTTTTAAAGTACCGGCGAAGGATTATACTTCGGTTGGTGACAAAAGCGTTATATTTAATCCTCCGGTAATTCCAGAAACAATCACAAAAACCGAATTTACAATTAGCGGATATGAGATTGAAAACGGAATTATAGGTGCTAGCAATGAAAACATAAATATTGAATTGGTGGCAGATAACGAGGTTTATGGAGCTATTAAAAAAGATTCAATTAATAAAAGCGCATCGGTTTATAATGCAAATCCCAATTACAGCATGAGCCAGGTGACCATTACCGGTATAATGGAAGTAACTAAAGAATTAAAAGATAATACACAGTACTACATAAGAATTAACGGAACGGATTATGAGTATTTTTATAATTCGCAAGAGAAGATTATATACGGAGACTTTAAAATAGATCACTATTGCTCCGATGCTGAATTTAAAGACGGTTCAAACTCAATTGTACATGAGATTTCCGAAAGAGAACCCCTTAAACTTAGTTGTACCTTTGTTAAAAACACTTCCGATGATTTAAAACTTATCATGAAAAATAAAGTTTCAGGAGAAGAAATAGAAGCAGGGAAATGGGATACAACTAAAAGTCATTTCAACGGGGAGTATAAGGATATTTCAATAACAGTTGATATGTCCGGCTTTGACATAAATGAAATATATGACTTGTATATAAAGGACGGCGAAGAAGAGTACTATTTAAATAAGCATATAAAAGTAGTGGAGCCAATTAAAGCTTACGGATTTACAGTACAGGAAGCAGTATACGGAAGCAGCAAAATAACAGTTTCAATACCTTCCTGTAACATAATAGACGGATATTCCTTTGATATCAAGGACTCTATGGATAATATCATCGATGCCGAAATCATTACTGATAGCATTAGACATGGCTCAAACAATTCTATATATGTAGATATAGAAACAGATAGAGCTTTATCCTATGGAGTATATTCCGTTCGTATGTTCAATGACAATAACAAATTGATATATATTCAGCAATACACCGTTACGGTTGAAAATTCAAGCCCGAATGTAGAATACATTCAGGATGGGATTCCGTACCTAATTTTCGGAAAGAATCTACCGGATAATGGAAATTACACAGCCGATATTATGGATGTAAACAATATCAGAATGTTAAAACGCGGTATTTCTCTTGTAAAGAGAGAAGGCGAAAATGTTTTGGAACTTACTGAAAATAAAATCGGCAGTTTACCCATTGGAACTTATAATGTTTCGGTAAATCTAAACGGAAGATTAATTGGAACTGCGTACTTAAATTATTCCGGACCTCTTCAATTAAAGCCTTTAGTAATTGCAAAGGAATGGACTGAGCCCAAAAGTAAAAATACGATAATAACAAGCAATACTGTTGAACTATTGATAAAGACCATGTATTATACAAAGTTACGATATGCTGAAAGTTGAAGAACTTCAAAACAAGGAATATCAAACATTGACCAATACTATTTCTTATGAATTCGAGACAATGGAAAAGCAAAAGATTCTTTACTTCCAGTTTGTTGATGACAACAGTCAAGAAAGTGAAATAATCACTTTCAAAGCTTATTATCCCGGAGAGCCAAATGAAATTACAATTGTTTCTCCGGTTATAGATGAACCTATTGTTGACAATTTCCTTATAAGAGCTGAGGTTTTAGGAAATCCTTACTCCGTATGGGCGGCGATTAATCTTCCGGAACCAGTTATTACGGTAATGTCTGTTTCCCAAGTATATAAAAGCGGCGATGATAGTTGGATGATTCCTCTTAGCCGTGAAGAGGGTAGCGATTATTATTCCTATAGGATATCACAGGGCGATATATGGTATTTTGACAGAATTGATATCTATGCGGTGGATGAGTATGGAAATATAACGGGTTCTAAGTCTTTGATACTAAACGAGCCCGAAACACCGCCGATAACAGAACCAAATATTGAAATTTCAAACCTTCAGTCCTACTATAACAAAAGAAATATAACTGTTTCGGGAACTAATGCTTATCCCGACAGCACTGTAACAATATATGCCTATGAGGTTGATGACTATGGTAGAATTATTGGATCATCCTACACTATAACAGTTGTTGCCAATGAATCAGGCAAATTTGAGGGAATGCTGAATTTATCAAAGGATGGACGCTGGCGTATTTCTGCAACGGATTCTAAAAAAAGAACAAGCTACAACTATTATACAAGAATTGACACGGTGGCTCCTGTGCTAAAGAACTATTCTACAGTAGCCCAAGGGGTTAACAGTGTCAGAATTTCCTGGGATGTAAACGACACTAGTTCCTGTACATATACTTTATGGAGAGACGGCAGGCTTATAGAATCTCAATACAATGAAAAGCAGTATATTGCCACAGGCCTTTCAAAAGGAAAGACCTATGTATTCAAAGTAATGGCAACCGATTCTTCAGGAAATAATTCCGAACCGGTTGAAATAACTGTGACTGTTGGAGATGAAGAAGCACCGGGAATCCCCCAAAACTTACATGTAATCTCCCATGCCGGAAAAAGTATAACCCTTTCATGGGATATTCCTATCGACAACAGTTATGTAGCAGGTTATGACATTTACAGGGACGGTAAAAAGATAGGTACGACATATACCACAACCTTCACAGACAAGGGATTAACAACAGGAACAGAGTATAGTTATAAAATAAAGGCTTTTGACCCGTCCATGAACTATTCGGACTTTAGCGAAACTATTGTACATTCTCCTGAAGCTCCGGTGATACATGATGCATATGACGGAAGCTATAATGTAGTATCCATAACAGCTAAAACGCTGACCCTTAAGGCTTTAACCGGAGATATATTAAACAATGACAAAACTTCCGTAACTTTTGATTATTCAAAGGACGGAGGAGAGAGTTGGTTTAGAATAAGCAGTAATGTAACCAACTATACTACAACGCCTTCCGGTCTTCTGTTTACTACAACATGGAGAATCGAAAGTTATGAGAGCGGAGATTATGTTGTAAGGTATACAGTTACAGACCGTGACGGGTTTACCGATGAAGACTTTTCACAAATTATACGCATTCAAAAAACCGATGACTTTATAAGTCCAAAAATTACATCCATTTTGCCTCATCCGTCATGCTTTAAAGATTCAATTCCTCTAACAATTATGGCAGAGGACAACGTGGCCTTAAGAAGAATAACTTTGCAAGGCTCCTTTGACGGCGTGCTATGGGAGGACATAATTTCGGCTTCTATACCCGGTTCAAATAAAGTTTACAGCTGGTATTATAATCTGGATGTTTCCGGAATAAAAGAGGGAGCTTATTATATACGTGCCATTGCGGAAGACACCAGCGGAAACTTTAGCAACAGTACTGAAACAGCATCATATAACCAGTACATAATTGACAGAACTGCACCGGAAAAGATGGAAGATGTAACGGCAGTAAGCGATATAGGACTTATTGAAGTTAGGTGGGGATTAAATTCCGAACCTTATATAAAGAGTTTTACAGTTGAGCGTTCTGTAAATATAGATGGGCCGTACCAGACTATAGCCGCAGAAGTAAAATCATTAAACTACTTTGATACGGATGTAAGACCGGGTGTGATGTATTACTACAGGGTTATCTGTAATGATGTTGCAGGTAACTCAAGTCTGCCCAGCGATCCTGTAGCAGCAAAATCACTTAATATTGACGATATAGAAGATGATGTTCCGCCGGTGATTAGTAGTTTGACACCTTACAACAACTCCACTGTCGGTGGTAATTTCACCATAGGGGTGACTGCTGAGGATAATGTCAAGCTATCAGCGATATATGTTCAATACAGCACAGACAATACTGTTTGGCATGATTTGCATATACACAAGACTTCAAATTCCTTTGACGGTTTTAGTAAAAATATGGATACAACCATGTTGGATACGGGAACAGTTCTGAAAGTTAGAGCCTATGCCGTTGATGCTAAAGGCAATGTGGGAGACTATGAGTATAGGGATTATATAATCCATAATACACCGCCTGCAAAACCTGTAGTTAGTGCAATAGCCAAAAACAGAGGCATTGAGGTTTCATGGTCCTGTGATGATGAAAATATTCAAGTCTTCAAGGTTTATAGAAAAACTACTGTTTCGGATTTCTTAACCGTTGTAGGGGAATATTCAAAATCTACCTTTGAAATTTTGGATAGGAACTTAGATCCTTCATACCGCTATATATATAAGGTAGTTGCAGTGGATGCTTACGGCAATACATCATCTTCCGAGAGCATTCCAGTTTCGCCTTTGGATATAGATGATATAGCACCCTTTGCAGATATCAACTGCGTTTCATCCGCAGAAACGGGAACTAATATTGACTTTGATGCAAGCGGTTCGCAAGATAATATAGGCATTGTGAAATACGAATGGGATTTAGGAGACGGCATAAAGAAGACAGGCGTAAAAGTCAGCCACTCTTACAGCAAAGAAGGAGTATATAAGGTTGTGCTTACTGTTACCGACCCTTCAGGAAACACAAACTCCACTTCAAGGAACATAGCAATTGTGAAGAAGGGGATGACAGGTACGATAAATGTTACCGTATTAGACGGTGACGGCAAAGGTCTGGCATATACAAATATATATGTCAATTTAGGCGAGAATAATATCTTCAAGAAGACCACTGATAATAAAGGGGAGATTTCCCTTCAATTGGAGCCGGGAGCCTATAAAATAGGTGCCTACAGGGACGGATACGCTCCGCAGCAGCAGGATGTACTGATTGAGCAAGGAAAAGCAAACAATTTAACATTAGTGTTAAGGCAGTCACAATTGGTGGTGGGCAGTCTTACCGCTACAAAAATGACTCTTCAGGAAATAAGGAATGCAGGCATTGATGTAACGGCACCGGGTAACCAAAATGCTTTTCAATACAGTATTAATCTTGTATACGAAAACAAGCCGTATAATATTGTTCATATAGCAACAGATAATTCGCAAACTACCTTTGGCGGAAATCATATTGTGGGCGACAGAATTGTTCGTGTAGCAACAATAGGAAATACGGGTAGCAATAACAGGGCACCGGTGGTGGTAATTCTTGATATCCCGGGTTCTGTAAGGTGGCTCAAGGATTTCTTTGATGTAAAATTGCATTTAGTCAATACAATGGGAGACTATGACATAAACAACTGCGTGGTAAATTTAAATATTCCTGCGGGTGTTTCCATAGTCGGAGGCAGTAAAGCAATTGAAAACATTGGCACCCTTCCAGCTAGCGGAAGTAAGACTTTGAACTGGATAGTTCGTGGTGAAAAGGCCGGAAGCTACAACTTGTCTGCTGACTTTAACGGTATGCTTGAGTCATTTAATGAAGTTATATCTGCGACTTTTGTTACGGATTCTCCTATTGTTGTGGAAGACAGCTCAAGACTCAAGCTTATAATTGAAGTGGAAGACAGAAAATATATTGGAGATAAGTTGTTGTACAGGGTAGGGTTTAAAAATGAAAGGAGCTCGGATTTAAACCGTCCCAGTATAACAATGCAGGATTCCGAATTTATTAGAAGCTATAAGACAACAGAAAGCATGCAACTTGTAAAAACATCTTCCCAAGTTTTAAAGCCCGGAGAAATATTGTGGAACGAATACTCTGTGGATCCAGAGTTATTTAGCGGTAAAAACAGTGCTATACTTACTTAAAGAATATGCAGCAAAGGCTTTAGGCGGGATGAGAATACCGATAGAAATAAGACCAGTTGAATATGGTACTTTTGGAAGGGTAAAACCCAGCATATATGTTATTGACCCTGTTACGGGGAATGAGACAAAGGTAGATCCCCTTGTACTCATAAAATATCGTTCAAAAGAAAATGATATAATGCCCGACTTAAAAATAAAGACAGGAAGAGGCATATCCAAAGATGTTATTGTAACTGAAGCGTGTGATCTGACTATTACAGATTCACTCTTTAAAGTAACAAATAAAATAACCACTGATAACAATGGCGAGTACCTTTACAAAGGCGGAAGCATTGACGATGTATTTGTACTTCCGGGCACGGGATATATCGACTATATTATTAAAGTTACATCCGACACAAATATTTCCGATAGGTTAATGGTGCGGGTAATTGATCAAAACCTTATATCTAAAGAGGACTTCGGAACTATAACGGGATGGGTCTACAATGAGGATGAGAAAAAGAGTATTGAAGGAGCAACGGTAATTGTTGGATCTAACACTACCGTTACAGATAATCTCGGTAGATTCCGATTTGAAGATATCATGCTCGATGAAGACAAGATAACGGTAAAAGCATCCGGCTTCCCGGAAAAAGTCTTTTATGAAAGATTAAGGGATGGAAGACACATTATAATCAAATTGAGTAAACAACCTGAAATTACCGAAGTCTCGTCATCGTATTCGAGCAGCAAAAATAACAGGAGTTCTATAATTCCTTTAAATCTTTTGGAAAACTCGGTTACATTTAAGTTAACTGCAGATTTAAAAGGTGCTGGAGAAGTTATCGCTTACCTCTATAGAGTGGTTGACAAAAACGGAAATACAAAGTCCGAACAAGCTTTCCACACTAGCACTATTACTATACATAATATAAAATCCAAAATGACTGTGGGAGACAGAATCCAGTTTGCGGTTAAGACCAGTGGAGATTACGGTGAGTTTACATCCGATTTTGTTGATGCAAAAATGACTATAGCACCTGAACTGAGAATATTAAATCAGTTTACTTGGAGAAACGCGCCATGGGATGAACCGGTAGAAACTTCATCAACTCCTTTTAATCCGGAAATATCAAGTATAAATGATATGGTGGAATTTTTCACCGGATCGGATAAAGAACTTCCGTTCCCTGATGATTGCGGATTGTTTAAATCAACAAAACTTGTGCCGATAACGCCAAGTATGAGTCTTAAAGTCGAATATGATCTTTTGGACGGTAGAGTTTCTATTTCCAATATGAACGGTGCCGAAGGCGAGATATTGGGTGACTTGTTAGAATGGGATTACGGCGATTTGGGAGAAGAGAGCCGCGAGTTGAGATTTGGCGGAAACTTAAAGGCAACCTTTGACGCAGAAATTGTATATAACGACCGTTCCATGAAGTGGGAATTTGAATCTTTGGAAATGGAATGGAGTGCCGGTGCAAACATAAACATTGAATTTAAGTATAGAGTACCTTTGGATGCTTACTTCGGGGGAGCCTTACTTTCGGGGTATGTGTCTGTGAAATTTGAAGGGGGAGCAGAAGTAGTTTTAAATGTAGCTGTCCCGGATGTTTCGCGATTTAACAGTCTGTCTGACTTGGTAGTACAAATACAGCTTAACATATATCTTGCAATAAGGGCATCATTAGGTCTGGAAGTTGGATACGGTTTGCTTTCGGGAGAAGTATTTGTTCAGGGACAAATTGATGTCAATCTTCCTTCATTAAGAACTGAACTGACTTTAACTGTAGGAGTTGGATATGGCTACCTGTGGTTTTTCTCGGAAGAAAATATTTTGGGAGAATATACATGGACATTGTATGCCGGACGTTCTCCAAGAAATTTAATGATGATTGCAAATAATGCCTTCGATAGTGAGGGTATGAAATTTGTTAGTGCTACTCGTGAGTACCTGGAAAAACTGGAGTGGATCGGAGAAGATGAAATCGTAAGGTATGCTTATCCCGATTCAAAAGCACAGATAAAAGCTGTTGACAAAGAAATTGGCGATTTGATGATGGTGTTTATTGGCGATGACAGCGACAGAAGCGATAACAACAGGACAGCCGTCTATTCATCAATATATAAGGACGGAAAATGGTCAAATCCAATACAAATTGAAAATGACGGTACCGGAGATGCTTTTCCTGCCCTTGCAGCCGACGGAAAGAATGTATATTCTGTATGGCTTGATATGTCGGAAAAAATGGGAGCAACCTCAATCATGACAGAGGATGATATAACCAGAAATGTACTCGGTAAAATGGAAGTATCGATAGCTAAGTTTGACAGCGGCAAAAATACTTGGAACAATGTACTGACCAACAGAACCGAAGGGGTTAACAAGCTTCCTAAAATAGCGGCTGCAAACGGTAAAGTTATTGCTACATGGGTAAACAATACCGGTATGAAAATGACCGGAGACAGTGAGAACCCGGATAGCGTATACTTTGTGTACAATGACGGTACAGGCTGGACAGAACCGCAAGCATTTGTAACAAATGTAGCCAATGTTTCCGAAAGTGAATTGTACATGTATGGAAATAAAGCCTATTATGTTTTTGTTACAAACGAGTATTCGGAAGAAGGCATATACAAGGTTTACTTCACAAGTTTTGACGGCAGAAGCTGGACCAAACCTATAGAACTTCTTGACAATATGTATGAGGACAGCCACCCGGCAATAGCCGTAGAAGGCGGGGAACCGGTTGCATTTTGGCACAATGACGGAAAGATATACAAGGTATCCTTGGAAAGACCTTTTGGTGCTGAGATAATAATAAACTCAAGCCAGGCTGAAGACCTCTTAGAGCTTAGTGCAACCAATACAGAACAGGGAATTGCACTGGCTTGGACAAATGCAGTAGGGGGAGAACAAAGACTTTATATAAGCACTTATGAAGAGGAGAGCTCTACATGGACCGAAGGAATTGAAGTGAATTTCAATTCCATGGAAGTACCGCGTGATGTGACCATTGCCGGTTTTAAAGACACAATTATGGCGGTATACAATAAGACAGTATACAAGCTTGATGAAGATAAAAACACTTATTTCAAAGACGGTACGCAACTTACTTCAACCAGTTATGTGAGGAAAACCGATCTGGCTGTTTTAGAGGACGGGTTGTATTTTGAAGGTGATATTCCGCTGCCCGGAGAGGAAACAACCGTTGTGGTAAAAGTAAAGAATGTGGGCGATTTAACGGCAAAAGGCCTCAAGGTATCGTTGTATGAAGGTGAAAACCTGATTGCTGAAAAAGACATGGCAGATGTTCGTCTAAGCCATGGAGATACTATACTGGCAAGCTTTGATTGGCAGGTTCCTGATAATTGCTCTGCCTTTGAGTTGAGGGCGGTTTTGGAATCCGGTAACGATAATAATTCTTCCAACAATGAAGCATCATTGAAGGTGCTATACACCGACGTCGAAATAACCGGGGTTTACAACGAGCTTTATACCGACAGCATCGGAGCAGTTTATGTAGATGTAAGAAACTCCGGCTACAGCACTATAGAGAGCGCCACAGTACAGATTTCAACCGATAAAGAGTTTAAAAATATAATCGGTTCGAAAGAAATTAAAGGCCTGAAACCTTATGAAGAAAAGGCAGTTGTATTTGAACTTACAGTAAATGAGGAGATGATATCCGAAAGAGCAAGAATATATGCAAGAATTGAAGCAGACAAAGATGAGATTACTTATTTGAACAATACAGATTTTACGATTATTAGGGGGTTGGATTTCTATTCAGCAGTGATTCCGATGCCGGAACCAACACCGGAGCCAACGCCGACTCCGACGCAAGAGCCGTCACCGGACCCAACGACAGAACCGACACCAACTCCAACACAGGAGCCGACATCCGAACCAACATCGGTGCCGACACCGAGTCCAACACCAACTTCGACACCGGAAACAAGTCCGACGCCGAGTGCAACGCCGGACCCAGGTTCAGTAAGCGGTGGGGGAGGCGGCAATGGTGGTGCTTCCGGAGGCGGTAATAGCAATGTGCCTGAGACTCCGGTAACAGTTGAGCCCACACCTTCACCTGCAGAAATTCCAATGCCTACACCTTCGGATATTCCGTCATCCGGAAAGAGCGGTAAATTTAAAGCATATATGAGAGGATACGAAGATAATACTTTCAGACCGGAGAATAGTCTAACCCGGGCTGAGATGGCTGTGATTCTTGCCAATCTGGACGGAGCTGAGAAAGGTGAAACTGTAAATATAAATTATAATGATGTTTCAAAAGACCATTGGGCAGCATGGGCGATATCTTATGTGTCTGAAAAAGGGTATTTCCGCGGATATGAAAATAATGAATTCAGACCGGACAGATATATTACCAGAGCAGAGCTTTCTGCGGTACTTTGTAAATACCTTAATCTTGAGACTATAGATGTAAGCGGCAATAGGTTTGCAGACATAGAAGGACATTGCTCAAGGCTTTATAGAAAGGCTTGTTTCGGAGGGATATATTAAAGGATATCCGGACAATACATTTAAGCCGGACAACAATGTAAAGCGTTCCGAATGTGTCTCACTGATAAACAGAATACTGAGGCTGAGCCTTTAAACGATGTTGAAACACGATTTACGGATGTAGACAAAGGTTACTGGGCCTTTGGAGATATCATGACAGCGGTATTGGGAACAGAAAAGTAAGTTAATTATAAAAAGAAAGCGTCACGTTGCATGATAGCCGGACGCTTTCTTTTTTAGCCTTTAATCTCACTATTTGCTTTTAGAATATCCACATCCACAAATACTTACATAACTGGAGTTTATTTTTCCGCAACCCTGGCAACGCCATTGGTCTTCCTTTAGATTTTTTTTCGTTATTCTTTGATAATATTTTCAAATTGCTGCCAGAGAGTTTAAAAAGAATAGCTTACTCATTATCAATTGCTGTATGTAATGAGCATAAAATTGCATACAAAACAATTATGCAGAAAAGTGTAACAATGATAGTTGCAAAATTAACCGGATAATGATAATAACCGAAGTATCCTAAATCCACCATCATTTTGTTTTTGTTATATGCAAGTAATATTGTCCAAATAATGCCAAGCGCCAACTCGGCTTTGCACATGATTTTAAGAAAATCTTTTATCATAATTAAACCTCCCCCAAAAAAATAAATGATAATTAAATTATATTTATCTTATCGAGGGAAATCAAATGTTTAAAAACTATGGTATTAATCTTTAATTATGGATAACATACGCTTATACTTCTTTAGCTTTTAAAGATAGAGTTATTGATTGTTATGCTTCTAAAAGTATATTTTTAAGCAATGATAAGTATGAGCTAGAATGTCAAAAGAATGGAGGATGAGAAATGGTAGATATGAGTAACATTTTAATGTGGGCACTAGAAAATTTGACAGGTTAATTGCCAACGCCCTTTTGAAAGATTGAAAAAAGAGCTAGAGTTCAAACAGCTCTACAGACATTTTGGAAAGAAAAGTTTCACATGGCTGTATGACGGAATCAATCATTTCTTTTTTCTTCAAATATTTTCTTCTCTATCGTTTCCTGGGTAATGAGTTTCGTTGCCTCGACAATGTCCTTTTGTCCTATTCTGTTGAAAATACTCGAATTACAGTATTATAAACATGTAAATATTTGTTGAAATATATACAAAATATAACTAGTGTTTACAAGAGAATCAAAAAAGTTTTATTATGATATGGAAATAATAATATAATATTACTTTCTATCTAGGGAAAGGTGAATATAATGAATTTTAACTATAATGTAAATTTTAAAAAGTCAGTAAAAATAATTAAAGGGA
>NZ_BAVR01000021.1 GCF_000521465.1 Acetivibrio straminisolvens JCM 21531 | reverse complement strand
GAATTTATTTCCGATTATAATTAATAATTTCGAAAGAGATAATATTAAATGATGCTGCTTTCCAGCATTATTGGAAACTAAAACAAGCTATTTTTCAAATACTGGGAGGTGGAATTGTGAAACCAAGAATTGCAGTAGAAGAAAATCTTACACCTATAGAAGAATTTCTTTCCGAAAAAGGATATGAAGTTGAAAACATCGACCTAACAGACGCAGAAGAAATATCGAATCTTATAGATGAGTTCGACGCTTTTGTGGTAACCGGCTTGGATTCAAACATGCTTGGCATAGACAATATTGAAACAGATGCAATTATTATAGATGCTGCCGGAATGACACCGGAGCAGGTGTATGATGAACTGGAAGCAAGACTTGAATAAAAGTCAAACTTCACAAGGACCCGGCTTTTTATGCCGGAGTCCTTTTTTTATGCAGCTTTACTTTTTAATGAGTTCTCTCCAGTCAAGATCTCCTCTTTCAAGACCTTTTATAAGAATTTCAGCAGTACCCAAGTTTGTTGCAAAAGGTATGTTATTAATATCGCACTCTCTTAACAATGAATGTATATCCGGTTCATCGGATTTTGCACTAATGGGATCCCGGAAGAAAATAACCAGATCCAATTCATTGTAGGCCGCTCTGGCACTAATCTGCTGTTCACCCATAAGTCCAGGTAAAAACTTATGGACATTCAGTCCGGTAGCTTCAACTATAATTGCTCCTGTTGTACCCGTTGCAAAAAGAGTATGATTTTTCAATATACTCCTGTATGCAATGCAAAATGAAGCCATCAATTCTTTTTTATTGTCGTGAGCAATTAACGCAATATTCATACGAATCCATCCAATATTTTATTTGCCGCTGTTTTTGACACTTCTTATCGGAATGTTCGCAACCAGCGCAGGTACAACCGAATCTCCATCTTCGCTCTTTGTCCGTGTCATCTGAATATCCAGTGAATCCTCGTCTACATCCATGTAATTCGAAATGACTTTAATGATTTCTCCTTTAACCATCTCTAAAAACTGGGGAGAAACATTAGCTCTGTCGTGAATCAGTACCAGCTTAAGCCTTTCCTTGGCAAGATCCTTTGAATTTTTAGACCGGCTAAACAATTTTGATAAATCTAGCAACATAGGTCTCATCCTCTCAATTTACTTTTAACCCAAACAACTTTTTGATCTTAAGCATAAATCCGTCTTCCGGACCTAAATTAAGCAAGGGAACATCCTCGCCCATTATTCTTCTTGTAATTGCCCTGTAAGCCTCTCCAGCCATAGATTTATTATCTGTAACTGCCGGTTCTCCTTTGTTTGTGGAAACAATAATCTTTTCATCATCGGGTACAACTCCGATAAGGTCTATGGCAAGAATATCTATTATATCATCTATCGACATCATATCGCCGCGCTTTACCATATCATGTCTTACTCTGTTTATAAGAAGCTTTGGATTTTTAAGTTCATTTGCTTCCAAAAGTCCAATTATTCTGTCCGCATCCCTAACGGCAGAAACTTCGGGAGTTGTGACAACTATTGCCCTGTCAGCTCCGGCTATTGCATTTTTAAATCCTTGCTCTATACCGGCAGGACAGTCCACCAGAATATAATCAAAGTCATTTCTCAATTCATCGCATAATTTTATCATACCCTCGGGATTTACTGCAGACTTGTCCCTTGTCTGAGCAGCCGGAAGAAGATAGAGTCCTTCAAAACGCTTGTCCTTTATTAAAGCCTGCTTAATTCTGCAGGTACCTTCAATAACATCCACAAGGTCGTAAACTATTCTGTTCTCCAGGCCCATAACTACGTCCAAATTTCTAAGTCCTATATCTGTATCAATCAAAACCACTTTTTTTCCCTGAAGTGCCAATCCGGTTCCGATATTTGCAGTAGTTGTGGTTTTTCCTACTCCACCTTTGCCGGAAGTTATTACAATGACCTCACTCATATATATTCCTCCTACGCGTAATCAATTTAGAACGTTAATAATTTAAGAACCTAGTTCCTCCTTGTATGTATTTATAATCAGAAACCGTTTTCATACTAATCGTCAAATGACCAACAATGATCTGTAATGATAAAATCCTTTTCGAATAAAAACCTCTTAGACTCTTAATTAAACTATATATTTCTTTTTTTAATTTGTCAATTCTTCATTTTTACAGATATAATATATTATGCTTTGTATTAAAGCTTTATCTTGCCGGCAAATACCTCTCAATATATACTATATCATCCTTGATATATGCCAATTCGGGAAAAAATTGCCCAACCGTTTCCTTCTCATCGGGAGGACGAGTGATTACATCAGCTATTCTAAGCTGGGTAGCTGCAAATTCAGGGCAACAACCAGTGCTTCCTTATTTCCGTTTGCGCCTGCATGAACTATGCCCCGAAGCGAACCCATAACTACAACATGTCCGGTTGCACAAACCTCTCCTCCGGGGTTTACATCTCCGATTATCACAAGATTTCCGTCAAAGCTTACCAACTGTCCCGAACGCACAGTTCCTCTATGAAATTTTGTAATTCCTTCCTCAAGTCCTTTGAAATAATAGTTGCTCATTCTTATTTTGGTGTGGGGTCTAGGCTGCTGTTCGGGTTGAACTTTTACAGGCTCTTCCGTGTCCTCTTCAAGGCTCTTAATCTTTGCTCCGCTTTTATCCCTCAATAATTCAAAAAGCTTTCTTTCCTCTTCTTTCGATAATTTTTTCCCTCTATATTTCACAGAAAGAGTCGCTCCTTTAAAAAATCTTCCCGATGAGGCTATTTTCTCCTCAATTTGCTTGAGTATCGAATTATAATCTTCCTCTTCCTTCATTATAATAGTAAGACAGTTTAATGACCCCTTGAAAATAACACTACCCTCATTCATTTAAGTACCCTCCAATATGTGTCATTTTATCTCTTTTACTAAGCTTCCCTACGGCCTATATACAAACTAGCGCGTAAAACTTGCCTTGTCAATGACAATCTTGTCTTTAGGCAAACTGTCACTGTTCATACCAAAATATTCCCTTAAAATATCTTTAGCCACAGGTGCAACCTCCGAACCCCAGACACCATGTTCTATCACAACTGCCACAGCAATCTGCGGATTGTCGGCCGGAGCATACGCAATGAAAACACCGTTTGACGATTGCCCCAGATGCTCAAGCCCTGTCTCCGGAGTACCTGTTTTCCCGCTACTGTAAAAGGAAAGTCGGAAAAAGTTGATTTACCGTTCCATCTTCTGCGTTTGCAACAGCCAACATACCCTCATGCACAATTTTCATTGTTTCCTCTTTAATAGACAGTTTCTCGTATTCAGGTTCTCCTTTTAGTACTGTTGAACCGTCATATTTGCGTATTTCCTTTACTACATGAGGTTTGTATCTTTTGCCTCCGTTTGCCAAGGTACTAACGTAATTTGCCAATTGAATCGGAGTAAATGCATTGTCAAACTGTCCTATCGCACTTTGAGCCGTATCTGCAGGTCTCCAGTCATCGTTCCTAAGCTCCTTTTTTGTCTGCTTGTTTGCTCTAATTCCTTTCTGCTCCCCGGGCAGCTCAATACCCGTATACTCGCCAAGTCCAAAGTTTTTTGCCCATGCATCTATATTGTCAATACCCACTTTTACTCCAAGCTCATGAAAATAGATATTGCAAGAAGTAGCCAAAGCCCTTATAACGTCGATTTTTCCATGACCGTACGTAGGATACTCCATGCACTTAAACGTCCATCCTCCTATTACATGAGTTCCCCTATCGGTAATATAACTGTTTTGAGGGGTTATCACCCCCGTTTCAAGTCCTGCAATACTACTTAACGGTTTGTACGTAGACCCGGGAGTATATCTTCCCTGTATCGCTCTATTAAACAAAGGCTTATTCTTTTCGTCGCTGAAAAGATTGCTTATCGTCTTCTGTGCCTCCTTATCCTGCGGTCCTGCCAAAAATACAGATGGTCATAAGTCGGATAGCTTGCCATAGCCAATACTTCTCCGCTGTTTACATCAATGGCAACAGCCGCTCCTGCAAAAGCATCACCGAAGTTCTTCTTATAATCAGCCTTGGATTTTATTCTTTCGATATTGCTTTCCAAGGATTTCATTGCTGCTTTCTGAAGTCTCATATCAATAGTAAGAACTACATCGTTGCCGGGTATTGCCGGTTCGCTGCTAAGCTCTGCCGTAAGCCTCCCATTGGTGTCAACCTCAACCCTCTTCCTACCGTTTATGCCCCTAAGCTGACTTTCCTGAGTCTTCTCAATTCCCTCTTTGCCAATCATATCATTCATGCCGTAACCGTTTTCTTTATATTTCTTATACTCATCTTCGCTAATAATGCCTATATATCCCAGCACATGAGCACTGAGCCGGCATCGAGATACTTTCTCTGAGGAATTATGTCAATAAGAACTCCCGGAAACTCATGACTCCTTTCCTCTATTTGGGCAACGGTTTCAACTTTAACATCCTTTGCAACAAGCAGAGGATTTGTGGCTGTATACCCCTTTATAAGCATATCGTATTTTATAGTCATTATCTTATATGCTTCCTCATCGGTATATTTTTCATCAACGGAAAATTTCTTTCTCAGATATCTAAAAACATCCTCAGGAGTTTCCAAAAGCTTCATATCATCCGGTTTAACAACCATGTCCTTTTTCCATCTTTGAAGAGCATCCTGAGACTGGTTTCTCGGACCAAAAGCTATAGGATTGAACGTAAGGTAATAGCTTAAATTCTTTTCATAGGAATCGCCGTTTTTTTCAAATATACTTATGAGTTTAAGTATCATTTCGCTTTTTTCATTTTCCGTCATGCTGGTTTTTGCAATTTTTACAGCATACCCCATCCTGTTAACGGCAATAGGTATCCCGTTCCTATCGACAATTTTCCCTCTGGGAGCAATAATATCCCTCTCTGCCAAAAGCTTGGTCTGGGATTTTTCATCATAGTATTCTCCATTAATAATCTGAAGGTTTGCCAACTGAACTACGATTACGGCAAAATGAGAGTAAAGCAAATTACCATAATTCTATATCTTTCACCTATTCTATCTTCCGGCTTCTTCTCACCCATACTTGCACCCTCCGTTCAATTATCCGACGTCCGGGGACCCCCCATGCACTTCTTTTACTCATTATTCCCCAACACTTTAACAGCAATTTACGTTCAAAGCACTAATAACGTCTCGAAAGCCTATCCAATTCTTCAGACCAGCGGTTTATCTTCAAAACTATCAGAAAAATGGCGATTGATACTATACTATTGTAAACCGCCTCAGGCAAAATTACATATTTAAACGGAAAAACCAGCTCTAAAGAGCCCTTAAAAAACATACTGAAAAAATAGACAGCAAATTCATATACTATCGAAGAAAAAAAAAGTTGTAATAATTGCCACCAAAACATTTTCTTTATACAATCTTTTATTTATGAAAGAAACTCCAAGTCCCAGATATAGACCCAACAGGGCATAAAAACCTATAACCCTTCCGGAAAGCATATCCTGAGTCAATCCACATATAAAGCCAATTACAGCACCTTCAACATTATTGCCCAAAAGTGCTGCAGAAACAATCAATATCAGTAGCAAATTTGGCTTGACGTTAAATACACTTATGCTTCCTAAAACAGTTGACTGAATTAATGCTATAATAAATATAAGAACAGCATATGATACTATTTTAACCCTCATCGGTTGCCTTCGCCTACTTTTTTTAATTTATCCTTGTTTTCAAGTACAAACACTTCTTCAAGCCTTTTAAAATCAACGGCAGGCTCAATAATCGCATATCTGCTGAGATCACTGGATTTACGTCTGACTTCCTTGACTTTGCCTATAATAATCCCCTTTGGATATATGCCTCCCAATCCCGAAGTCTCTATCGTATCTCCAACCGCTATATCCATGTCGGGAAAAATATTGTCAAGCCTGCACAGTCCTTGATTTTTAAGCTGCAAATCGCCTTTAACAAAGACCAAATCCCTTGTCTTGGACACTCTGGCACTTACCGTACTGTCTTCATCTATAATCGTAATTACCTTTGAGGAAACAAGATCGGCGCTTATTATTCTTCCCACAAGTCCGTCCTTTGTTATTACCGCCGAATCGACAGTAATACCGTCAGTTATTCCCCTATCTATGGTAAAAATATTGAACCAGTTTCCCATATCCTTTGCAATAATATTTGCACCAAGGAACTCCACATCGCTGAATTGATCTTTTATATTCAATGCCTCTTTGAGCTCTTTGTTCTTTTCCCTATAATCGGAAAGCTCCTTTACTTCTTTCTCCAATTCGTTGATCCGAGCCTTCAGTGCCTCATTTTCTTGATTTAAGGCCTCTATATCCTCCAAATACTTGGCAGCCCCCTCAATCCTGTCCCCGATATAGTTTATAAACTCCTGAAAGGGATTTAGCACAACAGTAAGAACATTGCTGACAGAATTGACTTTGCTGTTTTTTCTAACAGACAAACCAATTATAATCAAAATTGCTACCGTTACTGTCAGCAATATAAACAACTTGTTTTTAACAAGACGCAATGAAATTATCTCCCTTCTATCTAGGTTTTCTAGGAGAAATTAACACCTTTCTTAATGTTTCTATGTCTTCCAACACCTTTCCGGAACCCATAGCCACACAGTCCAAAGGATTTTCGGCTATGGTTACGGGCATACCCGTCTCCTCCCGGATAAGTCTGTCCAATCCGCTCAATAAAGCTCCTCCGCCGGTGAGCATTATTCCCCGGTCCATTATGTCCGCTGCAAGCTCCGGAGGAGTCTTTTCCAAAGTATATTTAATTGCCTCTACTATGGAGTTTATCGGCTCCTTTATGGCTTCCATAACCTCCGATGATGTAATAATAATATTTTTAGGAAGTCCTGTAATAAGGTCTCTTCCTCTTATCTCCATAGAATCTTCTTTTGCCCTGTGGTAGGCAGCACCTATACTCACCTTGATTTCCTCAGCAGTCCTCTCTCCTATCATTAAATTATATTCTTTTTTAATGTAGTGTACAATAGCATCATCCAGTTCGTCTCCGGCAATTCTTAAGGACTTGCTGGTAACAATCCCTCCAAGGGAAATAACCGCAACCTCGCTAGTACCTCCTCCGATATCGACAACCATACTCCCCGAAGGCTCTTCTACAGGGAGATTGGCACCTATAGCTGCTGCCATAGGTTCTTCAATAAGGTAAGCCTCCTTTGCCCCAGCCTGAAGGGTAGCCTCTTCAACTGCTCTCTTTTCAACTTCAGTAACACCCGAAGGAACACAGATGACAACCCTGGGCTTTCCAAATACCCCTTTTGACATAGCCTTTTTAATAAAATACTTCAGCATGCTTTGGGTAACTTCAAAATCTGCAATAACTCCATCCTTCATAGGTCTTATTGCCACTATGTTTCCCGGCGTTCTTCCTATCATATCTTTTGCGGCATCGCCTACCGCAAGTATTTCACCATTCTTTGTATTTATTGCCACCACGGACGGTTCTCTTACTATAATTCCTTTGCCTTTCACATGAACCAATGTATTTGCTGTTCCTAAGTCAATTCCTATATCTCTTGTAAAAAAGCCCATTACTTTTCTCCTCCCAAACAATTCCAATTTATCTTTTGTAGTACATTAATACCGTTATAGACTAAATTTGTCTAAAGCACAGAAACTCCAAAACCTTTTAGCAAATCGGCAAGTCTTGCCAACGGTAATCCCACCACATTGAAATAACAGCCTTCAATTCGTTCTACAAGCATAGCTCCCTTTTCCTGAATACCATACGCTCCGGCCTTATCCATGGGTTCTTTTGAATCAACATATGCCAAAACCGTATCGTCCGATAGTTCCTTCATCTTTACCCTAGTAACCTCAACACTTCTAATGCTTCTAAAGTCATTTGTGTCAATTATCGCTATGCCTGTCATTACTTCATGCCAGCTGCCGCTAAGATGCTTCAACATTTTTATGGCATCATCCCTGTCTTTAGGTTTTCCCAATATTTTGTCTTTAACAACCACAGTATCTGCACCAATAACCAGGTATCTTTTTTTTCCGTTGTCTCTACCTGCTACTTTTTTGGCAACATCAAGAGCCTTGTTATACGCAAGATGCTGTACCAGTTCATCAGCTCTAAGATTTTCTTTATTGCTTTCATCTATATCCGACAGAACAACCTCAAACTCAAGGCCTATCTGTCTTAAAAGCTCCGACCTCCTAGGTGATGCAGATGCCAGAACAATTCCTATCATATCCACCTCATACAAACAAACCTTTTTTAAGATTATAAAGTGAAATCAAATTTGATATTAAAAAGAACATCCCAATTTGACTGCAATATAAACTAAAGCATATACTATATTATAATCATACATACTGTCCTATTTCAACAAAATATGAATTTTTTTGATTAATTTCTTGTTACAAATTCATTTACCTTATATACTTTTTTATATATTTATTTTCGCTAATTATACTATACTGACCACAGGATTTAAATAGTAATTTTTACTGCTCCTTGATTTCCGTCATATTCTCTTTTTCGTTCCTGATTTTGGGAGCAACACTATTTAAACTTTCTATTATCCTGCTCATATCCCCGATACTTAATTCACTTATATCCGCCGGTTTTATCCCGGTTTCGTCGAAAATCCTTGCCAATACCCCGGGGTCATCAGGATTCATACCCATATTCTTTATTCTCTGTTTAAAATAATTAATCTGCCTTGGTGTTGCTTTCTTTTTCAGGTTGTTAGCCAATCTTGCCTGTTTTTTCTCCTGTCCCTTGTATATATCGTTCTGGACAGAAGTAAACTCCTCATCAAGAAGCCTTGCCTCTTCAGGAGCCAGCCAATCATTTTCTCCCATGAGTTTCCTTATTATCCTGTCACACGCTCCGGTTATAGTCTTTTCCAACCCGAATTCTTTATCATTTATGATATCTCTTGCAATTTCAAATTTTTCCCAATCGGTAAGGGAAATTCCGGATTTTCTTTTTACAATAGTCTTTTTGCCGTGCTTTGCTTCTTCATCTTTTACCATATTCTTTTCTTCTATTATTTGAGCCACATATTTTTGGTATCTGTTGTAATAATCAATTTGCTTTCCATCAACTATAATTTGTCCGCTGGTCATATCCCTGCCCCGGATTTTTACAATGAATGTCGGAAGCTCCACTTCTCCAAGGCCGGGAAACTCTGCCCGATTTTCCTTTAAAATGTTAATCGAAACATCTTCAATCGATATTCCCTTTTCCTTAGCTTTTTTAAACAAACCTTCCGCTTTCAGCCGTAATTCTCCACCAATAGCCCTGTAAAAGTCTTTTTCTTGGTTATATACAATTTCCGGCAGGGTGGCAGTAATCTCCTTTGCTTGCGTTTTATCTATAACATTTCCCATATATTTTCATCTCCTCGATTATAGTTCGTAATTTTGGCTCTTTAATCACTTTTGGCACAGGATATAATTCAAGGATAAAGTAAAACTATATTTATTATTTGAATAAATACCGTTTGAAAAACAGCTTATTTTTTCATTCACAAGAAGTATTTCTTCGCTTTGCATTTTTTATCTACAGATAAATACAGTATTTTTTTATAATGCCATTTTAAGTTAATATTATTTATATAGATTTCTAATTAAAGTTTTTATATGTTGTTAATTTTTTATACTTCTCTTTTTCATTTATTAGAAGTATAATATATATAAGGGTATATAATTTTACAAAGAATTAATGGTGATACTTATGAAAATTGAGAGAATAAACGAAAATAAAATCAAAGTAACCATCTCGATTGACGACTTGGTTGAAAGAAACATTGATTTGGATACACTAAATTATAATACTCCGGCAGCACAGGAATTATTCTGGGATATGATGGAACAAGCAGAAATGCAATTCGGTTTCGATGCTTCCGATTCTCAGATATGTGTTGAGGCTATTCCGGATTCTGACGAAGGTTTTGTTATTATAATTACAAAACTGGATGAAGATGGTGAATTTGAGTCCATTCAGAAATATATAAAAAATAAATTCAAGAGATCCGATCTTCGGGTTAAAAGGAAGAATTACAGGGTTTCATCTTCCATTGTTATATATTTCTTTAATAATTTTGATGATTTATGCCTTTTATGCCAAAAATTGAGGCAAATTTACTCCGGTGAAAGCACTCTGTACAAGCTTAAAGGGGTTTATTATCTCCTTCTTACCAAAAATTCATGGACTGTAGAGAATTTAAAGTCATTTGAGCTTATTATGAATGAGTTCGGAAAGAAGGTAAACAACAGCAACTTTTACGAAGGCTACCTAAATGAGCATGCAGAAAAAATAATAGAATATAATGCAGTAGAAACAATATACGATTACTTTTGTTAGATAATCTCCAGATGCTGTAATTTCGGGAGATTATCTATAATATTTTTGAGTCTGTCTCCTTTGTCCAGCCAGGTTCATTAGAGCATATCTTATCACCAGGTTAAAAACAGCGGTTCTTTACTTTTTGGCTTTTATATTTAAATATATAGACAACGCAATAAATTTATCACATTATAATATAGACAGGTTGGATAAAAATGCCATCAAAGAAGATTGTACCGAATAAATTTGAGCAATTTCTAAAAAACAGGGAAAGCCTTATCGAGCAGTATGCTAAAGGGGACCTGACAAAAGAGGAATTTATCGAAGCGAACTACAGATGCATTAATTCTCTGGATATAAAGCCCTTTCAAAAAATTGATAATGTGAAAAAGGCAATATACAATTATCAGTATTACAATGTTCTTGCAAAATACTATCAAAAAAAGGCCCATGACTTGAATCGCAACAATGAGGCCAGAAATGATTTTCTCGAACAGTCCAACTATTTCTATTCAAAAAAGGATGATGTTACATCAAAGCTTCTTAAACTTTTGGACTTTAGAGGAATAGAAGCATACTTTGTAAAAGTAAAGTCTAAAAACCTCAAAAGAAAGCTGTTTGAGATTGTTCTTTTGGACTACGACAACGTCATTCTTCATTCTAAAAGCGAAGCTATTTTAAACATGCTTATAAAGGAAAAGGTATTCATCAACGAAGTAAGAAATTCCTTGGTGGACAGCTATATAAATCAAAAATATTAGCATAACATTCCTTGTCACTCTACTACCTCCATCAAGAGGAATGTTATGTCGTCCTTAATCTCTTTACCGCCGGTGAACCCGAAAATGTTGTTTGAAATCAAGCTTGACAGCTCCGATGCCGGTTTATTGTGATTTTCCTGCAAAATTTTTTCAATCTCATATCTCCAAAAAAGCTATTGTCCGTATTCTGGGCTTCAATAAGTCCATCGGTATAAAACAAAATTTTGTCATTTTTATTGAGCTTTAACATGTGATTCTGATATTCTCCATTATAAAACTCAATAAATTTGCATATCGGAAAGCCCTTTATTTCTATTTCGGATATTTCTCCTGAGGATTTGATAAAAATTGGCAAGACGTTAAGACCGGCTGAGGAATAAGTCAGAATGTGCGTGTTTTTGTTGTATACCGCATATAGCATGACAATATATACATGTTCATCGAAATTTGTAGTGTTGAAGGAGCGGTATATATTTTCCAGAACTTCCGACGGACTGATTATGTTAAGTTCATTTATTTCCATCTCAATCAGCGTCTTTATTGTCTGATTCAAAAATATTGTCAGCATTGCTGCAGGCACACCATGCCCAGATACATCCCCAATATAAAACCCTATATTGTCATTGTCAATCTTAAAGACATTACAAAAATCACCGCTTACCGTTTCAGAGGAATAGTTTTTCACCTCAAACCGCACCTTTTCCCAATCCTGATTGCGCAGCGTGAAAACAGACTTCTGTATATCCCGGGCGTATTTCAAATCCTCCATAAGTTTCTGGTTTAAATTCTCCAGCTCCTTGGTCCTTTCCCGGACTATCATATCAAGGTTATCGGCATGCTCTCTAAGCTTCTGTTTGGCCTTCGAAAGCTTTCTATAAGGCTCCTGTATGTCGTTAATAAAGATAGCTCTGAAAATAATGAAGAATGCTATGAATTTGAATATATGGCCCAAATAATTGTATATGTCATAAACATTAAAATATAGGACAAACGCAGCTTCGCTGAAAATAGCTATCTCAAGAGAAATACACAGAAGAAGCACCATTTTGTTTTTTGATGCTTTGTACTCACGCACAAACATTAAAATAGACAAGGCAAACAATATGATAATCAGATATTCAAGCCGAATCTTATGGGGAGTAAGCCCCATTCCCTCAATATACATTGGAGGAAGCAATCCGGGATGATAAGTAGTCAAATAAAGTATCAGAATGCTTATAAACAAAGGAATACCAACGAATATTATTCGGTTGAATCGAATCTTGACATTAACCGGTATGTGGCTTGCAACAAAAAAACCGAGAGCCGTAAATATTCTTGCAATAATCCAGAGCGTCGTGGCCCTGTTTGAAGAGATGTTTTCAATCAAAAACGCAGGCATACCCTTATAGCTCAATGTATGAAAAGCATCCAGCATGCCCACTCCAAGAAAAACGCTGCCTAAGAAAACTGAGCGCAGATTCCCGGTCTGTTCATAGGTATAATAAGAGACTACAAAAACAGTAAAGGAAATCAATACACTTGTAAATTCAAGCACATTATGCCATACCAAAAAACTGTCAACGCTCATTACAGCACTGAATTGTTCTTTCAATAGATATGCAATTCCAAATACTAAATTGGCAAAAACAGCTATTATTACAAGCAGTGCATATTCCTTATACTTTAAAAAGATGTCTATTACATTTCTCATCGCTTGCCCTCATTATTGTTAACAGCCTGTTTCAATTTTTTACTACATTTCTAATTCTATCATTAGATATTTGAATCTGCAATTGTTTAACTTAAATAAAATCCATATGAAAAGTCTGCTTTAAATCTAATCCTTCAATAAAAAACCATAAAAAACAGCCGTCTTATGTTAATAAAACAGCTGCTTGATATTTTTGCATATTGATTTACCTATATATTTACAATATTAAATTTACTGTTCAATTGTTGCCGTTCCGTGATCCAATTCTTCCATCTGAGGAGGAACTTCCGGTACAGCAGTCTTTTCTTCACCGGAGAAACTCTTCTGCCTGCTCTTGGCCTTGTTTTTTGCCAGTGCAGTATTAAGCACCGTTTCCATATCTTCTGCAATAACAAATTTTATTGCCTTTCTTACATTTTCAGGTATCTCGTCGAGATCCTTTTTGTTCTCTGCAGGAATTATAATTGTGTCTATTCCTGCTCTATGGGCAGCAAGCACCTTTTCCTTAACGCCTCCAATAGGAAGAACTCTTCCCCTTAAGGTTATCTCACCGGTCATAGCCACATTTTTTCTTACCGGCTTTCCGGTTAATGCAGATACCATCGCAGTAGCAAGGGTTATGCCGGCTGAAGGACCATCCTTCGGAATAGCTCCCTCCGGTACATGTATGTGAATATCATACTTACTGTAAAACTCCTTGTCTATTCCGTAAAACTCTGCTTTTGAACGTATATAGCTCATTGCAGCCCTGGCAGATTCCTTCATGACGTCACCCAACTGTCCTGTAAGCTCGAGGCTGCCTTTGCCTTCCATAAGAGTCACTTCAATGGACAAGGTATCTCCACCTACAGGTGTCCATGCAAGACCAGTAGCAATACCCACTTCATCCTTTTCATTTGCCATATCATATCTGTATCTTTTCGTTCCCAGATACTTTTCAACAGTACCTGCAGTAATTTTAACCGTCTTTTGATTGGAAGAAACCAGCTTTCTGGCCACTTTCCTGCATACACTGGCTATTTGCCTTTCAAGGCTCTTACTCCGGATTCTCTGGTATAGCAGTTTATTATTTCCCTTACAGCCGATTCATCTATTTTAAGATTGCTTTTCTTAAAGCCATGGGCCTCAATCTGTTTTGGGAAAAGATACTTCATTGCTATCTGGACTTTTTCCTCTTCAGTGTAGCTGGACAAAGATATTACTTCCATTCTGTCCAAAAGCGGCCTTGGTATTGTATCAAGGTTGTTTGCCGTAGTGATAAACAATACATCGGACAAGTCAAAAGGAAGCTCCAGATAGTGGTCTCTGAAAGCATAATTCTGCTCACTGTCCAAAACTTCAAGCATTGCCGATGCAGGGTCGCCTCTAAAGTCACTGCTCATTTTGTCAATTTCATCCAGTAGAATAAGAGGATTCTTTGAGCCGGCTTGCTTCAATGCAGAAACAATCCTTCCGGGCATTGCGCCCACATAAGTTCTGCGGTGGCCTCTTATTTCGGCCTCATCCCGAACTCCTCCCAAAGACATTCTTACATAGTTTCTGTTTAGGGCACGGGCAATCGACTTTGCAATTGAGGTTTTACCAACCCCCGGAGGTCCGGCCAGACAGAGAATCGGACCTTTGAGATCCTTTTTCAGCTTTCTTATGGCAAGATACTCAATTATTCTTTCTTTTACCTTTTCCAAGCCGTAGTGGTCTTCGTCAAGAATCTCCTGCGCCCGGTCCAAATCTATGATTTCTTCTGTTTTCTTATTCCACGGCAAATCAAATATCCAGTCAAGGTATGTTCTTATAACCGAGCCTTCCGCAGACCCTGAAGGCATTTTAAGAAGACGATCCAGTTCCTTTAATACCTTTTTCTCAACTTCCTCGCCAAAATTGCCTTCCGCAAGCTTTCTTTTATATTCCTCAACTTCGCCGGTTATACCGTCCTTATCTCCCAATTCGTTCTGTATGGCTTTTAACTGCTCTCTTAAATAGTATTCCTTTTGAGTCTTGTCAATCTGCTTTCTGACCTTTATATTAATCTCTCTTTCAATCTGCATTATGTCAATTTCTCTAATGAGAGTTTCCAGAAGCTTTCTAAGCCTTATTGCGGTTTGAAACTCGTTTAATATCTCCTGTTTCTGCTCTACCTTGAGCATCAAGTTGGAAGTTATGATATCCGCCAACTGGTCAGCGTCTTCAATGCTCATGATGGACAAAACGGTTTCAGGCGAAACCTTGTTATTGAGTTTTGAATACTCCTCAAAGGTAGACAATACTCTTCTTTTCAGGGCTTCTATTTCTGTCTTGCTGCTTTCCTCTTCTTCAAGATATATTTTTTCTTCAACCTCAGCCATGAAAAAAGGCTCTATCTGTGTAAACTCGCATATTTCCGCCCTGCTTATTCCTTCTACCAATACTCTTATTGTGTCACCGGGAAGCTTTAAAAGCTGTTTTACTTTTGATATCGTGCCAATTGTATAAATATCCTCCGGATTCGGCGAATCATTTTTGGCATCCTTTTGAGTGACCAAAAAAATCAACTGGTTATTTATCATCGCTTCTTCTAAAGCTTTAATTGACTTTACTCTGCCAACATCAAAATGCAAAATCATGTAGGGAAACACTGTTAACCCTCTAAGGGGCAATAACGGTAACACCTGTTTTTTTATAACCTTCTTTTCTTCGGACATTTGACCATCCCCTTACTATTATTTGAGGTTTTTTAGTGAAACCTTAAATCTGTTACCAAACCTCATTTGAACTCACAAGTAGGCGAAAATGTTTGGCATTTTAAGTTACACTAAATAGGATACTTAATTTGTGCTTTTTCTCTCAATACACAACAAGCACTGCAAAAATTCCGGATACATAAGTTATTGAATCTTGATCTGCTTCTTATATTCTTATACCCATTTATTATATATCTTTAACAGCGTATAAAAACAGTTGGGAAGTAAAGGCAACGGACATATGCATTATATAGTTGTGAATCTTCATTATTATAACCTTTACTCATTTTTATTTCAATTATTTTTATCTGGAATTAAAGGGAACAGCTTCATTATTATTTGACCGGCAAAACAGATTTCAGATTTATAGTTCTATATTTTAATTATACTACTCTTTGCCCTGTACAAAAATAGGTCTATATACCCTTTTTTGCTTCACAATATATTAAAAAAATCTCAAATAAAAACACCAGTACTATTGAATACTATTAAATAAAATTATATAATCTTTCTGTTATATGGATACCAATTATACCAAATAAGGCACAAAAATTTTCAATGCAAATCTAATATAAAATGGAGTGAAAGAAATGATAAACATAATAGATGGAGGAGTTACAGCCCCAAAAGGATTTAAAGCTTCGGGAGTTGCCTGCGGGCTTAAGAATAACCAAAAAAAGGACCTTGCTGTTGTTTGCTCCGATGACTTAGCGGTTGCATCGGGAGTTTTTACAAAAAATGTTGTAAAAGGACACTCCCTTCAGCTTACCATGGAGCATATAAAAAGCGGATACGCTCAGGCATTGGTCATAAACAGCGGCAATGCCAACGCCTGTCTTGGAGAACAGGGCTATAAAGATGCAGAAGAAATGGCCTCCCTCGCTGCCCAGCTCTTAAACTGTAATTCAAAAAACGTTCTTGTGGGTTCTACCGGAGTAATCGGAATGCCCCTCGATCTTTCAAAGGTTCGTTCCGGTATAAAGTCCGCAATTTCAAGCCTTTCCGAAGAAGGCGGTCACGATGCGGCTGAGGCTATTATGACCACAGACATTGTATCAAAGGAAATTGCCGTGGAATTTGAAATTCAAGGAGAAAAAGTAAGAATCGGTGCAATGGCAAAAGGTTCCGGGATGATACACCCCAATATGGCAACAATGATAGGAGTTGTAACGACAGATATAAACATTTCCAAAAAGCTTCTGGACAAGGCTCTCAAAGATGTAATAAACCATTCTTTCAACCGGGTATCGGTTGACGGAGACACCAGTGTTTGCGACATGGTTGTCATTCTTGCCAACGGAAAAGCAAATAATGAGGGCATTGTCAAAGAGGATATAGAATATTCGACTTTCAAATCCGCTCTTGAATACGTTTGCACCTATCTTTCCAAAATGATAGCCAAAGACGGAGAGGGTGCAACCAAGCTTATCGAAGTTGTTGCCGAAGGTGCTAAAAATAATGAAGATGCTTATAAAATAGTAAGTGCAATTGCAAAATCACCTCTTGTTAAGACAGCCATCTTCGGTGAAGATGCAAACTGGGGCAGAATTATAACAGCGGCGGGTTATTCCGGTGCCGACTTTGATCCGAACCTCGTGGACATATATATTGGAGAACTTATGGTATGCCGCAACGGTACCGGGTTAGACTTTGATGAAGAAAAGGCAAAAGAAATACTTAAGGAAGCGGAAGTTAAAATAAAAATTAATCTTAAAGCGGGAACTTCATCGGATAGAATCTGGACTTGCGACTTCTCATATGATTATGTAAAAATAAACGGAAGTTACAGATCCTAGTACGCCCCGATATAAGCCCGGGATATCGAATTCCTTTACTTTTTTCTCTTACATTCCACTCTAAGAGGCTAAAGAAAAAACCATGTCCTTTAAACTTAGGGCATGGTTTTTTATAAAATGCCGTCAAAATCACATAAGCTTGTATTTGATTATCTTCATAAAAGTTGATATAATATTATTATGAGTCATTTTATTCACGTCCAACTTATTTTGTTCGTTTGATGAAATTCCATAAAAAATAAAACCATTGCGAAGGGAAGGATATAACTATGTCGCAGCAATACGTTATATTTAAGCTAAACGATGAATATTTCGGCGTCAATATAGCACATGTAATGGAAATTATTTGGCCTCAGAAGGTTTTTAAGGTACCGGATACTCCTTCTCACGTGGAAGGACTTATAAACGTTCGTGGCAAGGTTTATGCTCTGCTGAACCTAAAGAATAAACTCAATCTTCCCGATAATCAAATAATCGATGAAGAAACAAAAATGCTTATAATAATGATAAATTCCAAAACCCTTGCTTTCATGGTTGATGTTGTGGAGGAAATTATATCCATTGAGGATGAGGAAATAGAGCCTGTCTCCGAGTCTGTTTCAAGCTATTATAAAAAGTATCTCAAAGGAGCTGCCAAAATTCAGGACCGTTTCATACTGCTTATTGACTTTGAAATCATATTAAATGAAACCCATAAATAGCCAATGACATCCATGCCAAAATATTATTATGTTCTTACTCCCAATATGTGTATAAATCTGATGTCCGCCCAGTCATAGTTTGTTATGGGATAATAGTCCCTGTCGTATGTATGGGCCGCCACAAGTATGTTATGAAGCTCACAGGATCCTACCTTAACCACAACCGGAGAATGATCAAAATTAGGCGCCCCGCCAAACGACAGTTGGATTATATCCCGGGCTGTATATCCTTGACATCTGACTGCACTGCATAGGGTCCTGCCCCCTTGTTGTTTACCAGAAAGTTGTACAAATAGTTTACTCCCGTCCACGAAGGAGTTCTTCTGTTTGCGTCTATATAGTACCAGCCGTATGTAGGAGTAAAATTCATTACATTGCTTCCTGCAAATAAAACCTGCGATGCAAAATTTGTGCAATCACCGCCAAGTTTGTCAAAATTAAAATATTTGGGATTGCGTCCAAAAGCCCACCTATGCGCATACTCTACTGCTTTTGCCCTGTTATAAGGTTGAATTACTCTTCTTGTGCCATCCATTTTTACTATCCTTACTTTAACTGTAAATCTTTCCTATATCATTGTTATGACAGTCTCATTGTAATTATTAGTGTTTTATAATCAATATAAGATTTATTATCTTTACCTTTTTTTTCCTTTGAATAATAATTATTGATTGTGGAAAAAATTTGTGTTATAATATTTTTATCAAGTGATTTAATTAAGTTCCTGACCCATGTTCTCCTTAGTTAGTTTGGATGAATATGTCTAGTCTCGAATAAGTTAAATCCAAATTATTAAGGAGGGCTGCAAAGTGGCAGATAAAACTTTAATTTGCAAAGATTGCAACGCTGAATTTGTGTTTTCTGAAGGTGAACAGGCTTTTTACCAAGAAAAAGGGTTCCAGAACGAACCTCAAAGGTGTCCTACCTGCAGACAGGCCAGAAAACAGCAGAGAAGAAACAACGGTTTTGGCGGAGGAAACAGAGGATACGGAAGGAACTTCAGTGATAGATGGTAAGATTCTTCTGACTTTACGAAAAAATTTAAGGGAGAGCATTACGCTCTCCTTTATTATTTGTCATCTTTATTTTCTTTTTCCAACAGGAAACCTTTTTAACAATGCCTTTATTACCTCTCCTGCTATACTTACAAAATCAAATAAACCTTCCGCTCCTTCAACCACGGACAGTATACTGTCGCAAACAGATGTCTCCACTGCATCAATTGCTTCCCCAACCTTATCTACGCCCTGCTTGACTCCCATCGTAACTTCATTTACATTTTTAGCGATTTCAGGGATAGTGTCTACTGTCTTGTTAATGTTATCCTCATTTTTCTCCATAATCTTGTCCAATCTTTTAATTAATTTATTGACATTAAGGAGAGTAACAATAGCAACTATTATTAAGACAGCACCCAAAGTATACATGATAAAATTGGCCAAATCATAAGAAATTGTTACCGACACGTACGTCCCCCCTCCTGATAAGCCCGAGGGCATTGCCCTTCCCGGCTTATATGTTTTCTCATTGGTAAATCAATTTACAATAAAAGCTCGGGACATCGAGTCCCTTCACTTTTACCTCTTTCATTTCATTCCAAGAGGTTAAATAAAAGCTCGGGACATCGAGTCCCTTCGCTTTTACCTCTTTCATTTCATTCCAAGAGGTTAAACAAATACAAAGAAAACAAATTGACATCAATTTGTTCTTTTGTATATTTCAAAAAACTATTTTCAAAAAACTACTTCCTCATTTTGTTCTTCTTTTTCATCAGTGTCTTCACCGGCTTCCTCAGATGCTGCCACTTCCTCCTTGGCTTTAGCAGCTTTTCTTTCTGCCAATTTTACTTTAGCATCATTTATAGTCACTCTAAGTGTTTCCACAGCTTTCTTTGAAGTCTCGGATACCTTGTCAACAGCTTTCCTGGTATTTTCGGATACTACTTCAGCTGTTTTTCTGGCATTTTTCGCAATATCCTCTCTAGTTTCTTTTCCTGATTTAGGTGCTAACAATATACCTGCTGTAATACCAACAGCAGCTCCAACTCCTGCGCCTATTGCTGTGTTTTTTACAGCTTTCTTTCTTGCGGCTCTTTTCTTTTCGATTTTTCTCTTCTTAAGATAATCCTTTATTCCCATGTAAAAGCACCTCCTAGACCATAATAGTTTTATTTGAAACTGTATCCACAAATAATATTATACTATACTTTAGAGGAAAAAACTAGTAACATTTTACCATAAATACACTTTTTATGGGTACAATTAGCCTTGCAGCAAGGTACACTTAAGTAATTTCAGCTTTTCCGGTGCTATTTAAAGCAATGGTAGTAATTTTATGCATCCTTTCCTGCAAAGGAAATAAGAAATTCACTTCCCCTCTTTACAAGCTCGAAATTCCACTGATAATCACCAAGCTCAGCATCAACACTGTCATTAAGCCTTACAAACACCATATACAAATCCCCTTCTTTTGCAACATTTGTTATCTGGGTAAATAAAATATTCCCTTTATTTATCATAATATAATGCTTGGCATTTTGTGCTAATTCCTGTTTAAATTCTTCTGTAGAAATTTTCTTTGCAGCTTCAATGTCTCCTCTGTATATGGCTCGGATGAATTCTATTACGATCTCCTGAATCTTTTGATTATCTTCCTCATTTATGCCTTTACTGGTCTGGTATTCCGGAATAGAAACGCCTCCGATTTCCTTTATTCTCATCTTAAGCTCTTCATTTTCTCTTATTAAACTCTCGTTCAGTTTTGCCATCTCTTCATTCTGCTGTTTAATGGCATTATACTCATTCTGAATATCTTTTAACTGCTTTACGACCGGAACCTCCGGCAAATATGTTGATGCAAAGCTTGGAAAAGCTACAATTGAGCCTGTCAAAAGAAACATACCAAAAAATACGACCGCAGCAGCTCCGGAAACAAAGCTCATAAGAGGCTTTTTTCCCTTTCTACTGCCAGCTTTTTTAACAATATTTTTTTTACTCATATTCAAAACATCCTCCTTAATTATCACTGATTGCTTTATATCCTTAAAATTGCTAATAATCTCCTTTGTTTCCCTGTACTCTGCTTGGCATTTTTCACACTCGAAAAAATGCTTTTCCATCATTTTGCTTAAATTTGCGTCAAGCTCTCCCATTATATGCTCTTCCATTAACTCTAAAAATCTGTCACAGTTCATGTATTCTCATCCCCTCTCCTGCCAACTTTCATCATTTTCCTTAATTCTTTTAGCCCATTACTCAGTCGGGACTTAACAGTACCTTCAGGAATATCCATTATTGAGGCAATCTCCTTTATAGGCAGGTCCTGAAAATACCTTAATGTAAGTATAATTCTAGTATCTTCCTTTAGCAAAGACAAAGCGTTGAGAAGATCAATGTTTTCTTCCTTAGAATCCTCCAAGAACCCCTCATTCTCGATAAAATCCACAACCGTAACTCCTTTATTCTTTCTGAAATTATCGTTGCATTTGTTTATGAGGATTCGGTTTATCCAAGATCTAAACTTTGATACATCTTTAAGCGTATCCAGAGAGGAAAACGCCTTTAAAAAGGTTTCTTGACATATATCAAGGGCATCCCATCCTGATTTTACTATCCCTAGCGCAGTATAGTAAAGCTCATTATGATACCTTTGAACTATTCTCTCAAAAGCTTTTTTGTCCCCTCTTTTCGCAGACTCAACAAGCATATCGATTTCCACCCCACACCTCCATTTTCTTATTTACATAATAATGACGCTCAACTACATGGTTCGGTTCAATAAATTTAATAAAAAAATAAAAAACGCCAAAGTCCGGTTCAAATACCTACTTCGGCGCCTATTACATTCTCTTTAACGAAAGAAATATTAAATTCCATTAATCTCAAGAGCTCCTGCTCCAATATCTATTTCAATTTCTATCTTGTTTTTTGCTTTGTCATATCCCGGTGAAATATAAGATTTGTTCTTTTTTTCAAGGACTAGACCGTTAAATTCAATGGAGCTCAACAATCCATCGACATCAATTTTGATACCTGAATCTTTAGGTACAAATATATTAAATTTGGCTGCACCTGCGTCAATATCAACCTTTGTGGAAGGATGCCTGTCTCCCAATACCAGCTTGATATTTCCCGCTCCCCCGTCCAATTCAAAATCTTCGACTCTAAGACGATAGGTCTATCTCTGCGTCAATACCTCCGACATTTAAGTCAATATCCCAAACCATATCCGAATTTAGCAAAACTTCCAACGGCTCTCCCGTTGCCAAATTCTTTGCAAAAAAATCATTTGAGAAAGCAAAGTTTCTGATATCATCCAATGAAAACCCTGATTTCACTTTAAAATCAATAACAGCAGTTTTATTATTTTTTTTGTAATCCACTTCATATTTGATACCGGAATCCGTAATGACTCCTTCAATTAGATTGGAGTCGGTGGAACCAATCTTTAACTTTTGACCGCTTAGGTTCATCTTTAACTGCCCTTCTTCGGTTTTGGGCATTTTCTCCTCTGCAAAGGATCTGCTATAGCTCTCTTCGACGTTTCTTCGGGATTTATTTTCCGTCGCACCGCTATAGAAGCTGCCGGATATCAATAGAACTGCAAAAAATGCCGTCCAAGTAAAAATCTTAATTATAGAATATCTATCAAAAATAAGGTTTATTCCTGCCACAATAAGCAGTAATGAGGCTATCACCGGTATATTATTTAAAACAAAGCTTAATATTTTATCAAAGTTCAGCATCCCAAACTGAGCCAATATAACTATTATGCCTATGAAAATCATAAAAATTCCAAAAACTATACCGCCATTATTTCTTTTCATGCAAACGCCTCCCGCCTCTAAATACAATCAGTGCACCAATACCTATCAGCAGTATGGGACCTAAAATTCTAAAATCAATTCTAATATAGGGCTTAACTAAGAAAACAAGCCCAAGCACGATGAGGCAAATGCCAATAAAGGTTTTGTTGCCCTGATAATCTTTTCTTATATATTCCTCATCATCTCCCAGTGTGCTGCTAAAATCTCTGTCCGGGTCGTAATGATTATTAAACCCGCTTTGAGCAAAATCGGTAAAGTTTTGGGTGCTACTGCCGTCTCCTTCAGGTATTATAAAAATCGCCACAATATATGCAAATAACCCTGCTCCTCCGGATAAAACAGTTGCTATTACAAAACCAAGTCTCACAATGGTAGGGTCAACATTAAAGTACTCTCCTATTCCTCCGCACACCCCCGATATAACTTTGTTATGGCTTGAACGAACCAGACCTTTTCTCATAATAATTCTCCTCCTCTATACTTCACATAGATGTTATTTTACCGGTATTATGTTCTTTGATAATTTTTTGATTCTGTTTTCCGCTTCATATCATATAATACGGACAGCACTAAAAAAGTCTTAAAAAAATTATAAAATATTTTTAGCCATTTTAACAAGACAAATAATTTGTAATAGCCCAAATTCCTTAGTATAATAGTTACAAAAGAAACATTTTTTAAGAAGGAGGTTTGTTAAGGGGGAGTCATGAAATTAAGATATAATATAAGGCGAAGAAGAAAGATAATTAAATCCTGCAGCATAATTGCTGCCGTTATCGCCGTTTCAATACTAATAATCGGAATCAAAGGCAGATTTAAACCTTCCCGGCAAATATCAGGTCCAAACGATACATACTCTGAAGAATATGTCCGAACAGTTTATTCCGACAGGTTTATGGCACTTTTTGAAAATATCCAAAAAGAAGGCTACCTCAGTGAAGAGGGGATTCCGTATCACTCCATAGAAACGCTTTTGGTAGAAGCTCCCGATTACGGACATCTCACCACCAGCGAAGCCATGAGCTATATGGTTTGGCTTGGAGCAACCTATGGGAGACTTACCGGCGACTGGTCATACTTTAAAGATGCCTGGGACAAGACAGAGCAGTACATAATACCTTCTCCAGAAAGAGACCAACCCGGTGCCAATGCATACATTCCCGCACAGCCTGCCCAATATGCACCGGAGGCCGATTCGCCCGAGAAATATCCCGCTCCTGGCGATACCAACGCGCCCACAGGTATTGACCCAATTGCAGATGAACTGGCTTCTAGCTACGGTTCAAAAGCCATATATCAGATGCACTGGCTTTTAGACATCGACAACTGGTATGGGTACGGCAATCATGGGGATGGCACAAGCCGCTGCTCCTACATAAACACCTATCAAAGGGGCGCAGGAGAATCCGTATGGGAAACAATACCTCATCCTTCTTGGGAAGACTTTAGATGGGGACAAGTCAATAACGGCGGATTTCTTAAACTTTTTGGAAACTTTGGCGAACCTGTAAAGCAATGGCGCTACACCTCTGCCTCCGATGCCGATGCAAGACAGGTTCAGGCAACCTATTGGGCATATCTTTGGGCAAAAGAACAGGGCAAAGAAAAGGAACTTGAACCGTATTTTGAAAAAGCATCAAAAATGGGTGATTATCTAAGGTATACTCTCTTTGACAAATATTTCAGGCCAATAGGGGTCCAGGATACCGCAAAGGCCGGTACGGGATACGACAGCTGCCATTATCTTTTATCCTGGTATACCTCATGGGGAGGGGATATCAACGGAGCCTGGAGCTGGAGAATCGGCAGTTCCCACTGTCATCAGGGTTATCAAAATCCGGTGGCTGCCTACGCACTGGCAAAAGAATCCGTATTAACACCCAAATCAAAAAACGCAAAGAAAGACTGGGAAAAAAGCCTTCAGCGCCAGCTGGAGCTCTTTCAATATCTTCAAAGTGCCGAAGGCGCCATAGCGGGCGGAGTAACCAACAGTTGGGAAGGCTCGTACGGCAAATATCCCGAAGGCACAAGTACATTCTACGATATGGCCTATGACTGGCAGCCCGTTTACCATGACCCGCCAAGCAACAACTGGTTTGGATTTCAGGCATGGTCAATGGAAAGAATTATGGAATACTACTATTTGACAGGAGATAGTCAAATTAAAGATCTTTGCAAGAAATGGGCATCATGGGCAATAAAGAATACCCGTTTGAAAAACGATGGAACCTATGAAATTCCCTCTACTTTGGAATGGTCCGGCCAACCTGACCCATGGACAGGAAAACCCAGTGAAAATAAAAACCTCCACTGTACTGTTAAAGACTGGACTGTTGACGTAGGGGTAACCGCTTCATATGCAAAAGCACTCATTTACTATGCTGCCGCCACCGAAAAACATGAAAAGAAAGTTGACGACAAGGCCCGAGAAACAGCCAAACAGCTGCTTGACAGAATGTGGCACAACTATAGAGATAAAAAGGGCGTGGTAGCAAAGGAACCAAGAGCAGATTACAAACGTTTCTTTGACGAAGTTTATATTCCCCACGATTATTCCGGAATAAATGCCAAGGTGCCGAGATAAAGAACGGAATAACCTTTATAGATCTTCGTCCGAAATACAAAGAGGACAAAGACTATAAAATGGTGGAAGAAGCCATAAAAAACGGCAAGGATCCGGTAATGACCTATCACCGCTATTGGGCACAGGCCGAAGTGGCAATGGCAAACGCTATGTACCACCTTTACTTTGAGCAAAAGAAAAACGGATTGGTGCCGGGCATAGACTCCGGAAATAACGGTTCTTCACCGAAACCTCAAGAAACAGCCAAGCCGGGTTCAACCCCGGATAGCTTATCGTCTCCCGGCGCAGCAACAGAAAGTCCTACAAACACAGTTGGTCCAAATGAAGATTTATCACCGCGGAATACTTCAACACCAACCAACGCACCGTTTAGTCCTACCAACACACCGCATAATTCGCCCAACACAGCACCTAATCCGACCAAAACGTCATCCGGACCGTCTACAGGCAATAGCAGCGGAAGCAGCATATCATTGCAATATGCCAACGGCAACGGTTCAGACACCACAAACACCATAAATCCGAGGTTTAAGCTTATTAACAACTCCAATTCGGCAGTTAAGCTATCGGATGTTAAGATAAGGTACTATTACACAATTGACGGTGAAAAGGGTCAGCAATTCTGGTGTGACTGGAGCTCTGCCGGAAATTCGAATGTAACCGGAAAATTTACAAAACTTAATTCATCGAAAAACAATGCCGACCATTACCTGGAAATAGGCTTTACCGAAGGAGCAGGAAGTATTGAGCCAGGTATGAGTATAGAAGTTCAGGCAAGATTTTCAAAAGACGATTGGTCAAATTACAGCCAATCAAACGATTATTCTTTCTCTTCATCCGCAAACGACTACGGAAATTCAAACCGCATAACTCTCTATGTAGGCGGAAGACTCGTGTCGGGAAGCGAACCATGATAGATAATACAGATTCTATAGAATAGTAAATAAAAAATATTAAAACAAGGGACAGTTTTTAACAGGCCATGCCTTAAAAACCGTCCCTTTCTTTTTCGTATTGGCATTTCTATTAGAATTCCGCTGAATGTACAGTCCTCGGGAAAGGTATTACGTCTCTAATGTTTGTCATACCTGTAATATACATTATTGCTCTCTCAAATCCCAATCCAAAGCCTGCATGCCTGGTGGTGCCATATCTGCGAAGATCCAGATACCACCAGTAGTCCTCCATATTAAGTCCAAGCTCCTGCATTCTCTTTTCTAAAAGGTCCAATCTTTCCTCTCTCTGACTTCCGCCGATTATCTCACCAACCCCGGTACAAGAAGGTCCATTGCCGCAACAGTTTTATTATCGTCATTCATCCTCATGTAAAAAGCTTTTATTTCCTTCGGATAGTCAGTAACAAATACAGGCTTTTTAAATACTTGCTCCGTAAGATATCTCTCATGTTCGGTCTGCAGGTCATTTCCCCACTTTACGGGATATTCAAATTTTTGATCGGATTTTAACAAAATATCAATAGCTTCGGTATATGTAACATGAGCAAACTCGGAATTTACAATATTGTTCAACCTCTCAAGCAGTGTATTGTCAATAAACTTATTAAAGAATTCCATTTCCTCAGGAGCATTTTCCAGGCAGTAATTTATGATATATTTGAGCATGTCCTCTGCAAGCTCCATATCATCCTTAAGGTCGGCAAAAGCTATCTCCGGCTCCACCATCCAAAATTCTGCCGCATGTCTTGCCGTATTGGAATTTTCGGCCCTAAAAGTCGGCCCAAAGGTGTATATGTTTCTGAAGGCCATACTGTATGTCTCACCCTCAAGCTGCCCGCTGACGGTGAGGTTTGTTTCCCTGTCGAAAAAGTCCTTTGTAAAGTCCACTTTTCCCTCTTCATTCTTCGGCAGGTTGTTCATATCAAGGGTTGTAACTCTGAACATCTGGCCAGCACCTTCTGCATCACTTCCTGTGATAATTGGAGTGTGAACATATACAAAGCCTCTCTCCTGGAAAAATTTGTGTATAGCATATGCTACAAGGGACCTTACTCTGAATACTGCCGAAAATGTATTTGTCCTGGGCCTTAAGTGTGCAATTGTCCTTAAAAACTCAAAAGAGTGCTTCTTCTTTTGCAGAGGATACTCGGGAATCGATGCCCCCTCTATCTCAATTTTAGATGCCTTTAACTCAAAAGGCTGCTTCGCATTGGGAGTCTCAATCAAATCTCCATGCACAATAATTGCAGAGCCCACCGGAAGCTTTGCTATCTCTTTAAAATTCTGAATATTAGCCTCTTCAAACACAATTTGAAGATTTTTGAAAAACGAACCGTCATTTAATTCAATAAACCCGAAAGACTTTGAATCCCTTATGGTGCGAACCCATCCCGCAACAACTATTTCTTTTCCTACATAATCTTTTGTCTCTCTATAAAGACTTTTTACCAATGTAGTTTTCATTTCCACTAACCCCTTCTTGTAAAGTGATGTTTTAGTTTTTCCAGAATGAATATAATCTATAATAAATAAATATTTGCATTTTCACAAATTTCAATCATTGAATCCGGCCATACTGAAGATTGAACCTCTCCTATATGAGCCTTTTTCAGAAAATACATGCAGATTCTCGATTGACCGATGCCTCCTCCTACGGTATAAGGAAGCTTTCCTTCCAATAAATCTTTGTGGAATTTCATTTCTTTTCTTTCTTCGCAGCCTGCTTCTTTAAGCTGGCTTATCAGTGAATCCTCATCCACCCTTATTCCCATGGAGGATATTTCAAAGGCTCTTTCCAGTAACGGATACCATAAAATGATGTCCCCGTTTAATGCCCAGTCATCGTAATCCGGTGCTCTTCCGTCATGCTTCTTTCCTGATTTTAAGACACCACCGATTTGCATAACAAATACTGCTTTTTTCTCCTTTGCAATAGCATCCTCCCTCTCCTTTGGAGAAAGCGTAGGATACATGTCCTCCAGTTCCTGCGTTGTAATAAAGAATATCTCCTCCGGCAATATTCTCGGTATTTGAGGATACTGCTCAGCAACATAGTCTTCGGTCTTCTTCAATGCATGGAATATTTTTTTCACTATTGCTTTCAAAGTTTCTTCATTTCTATCCTGTTTATTGATTACCAATTCCCAGTCCCATTGATCCACATATATGGAATGAAGGTTGTCCAAATCCTCGTCTCTTCTTATGGCATTCATATCCGTGTAAAGCCCTTCTCCAACATTAAATCCGTACTTTGCCAAAGCCATACGCTTCCACTTTGCAAGGGAATGCACAATCTCAACAGTATTTCCGTCAATAGCCTTCACATCAAAAGATACAGGTCTTTCCACACCGTTCAAATTATCGTTCATTCCCGTCTCGGGTCTTACAAAAAGAGGCGCCGAAACCCTACTCAAATTCAATTCTGCCGCCAAAGCCGCCTCAAAAAAGTCCTTTATCTTTTTTATTGCAGTTTCTGTTTCTCTAACCGATAAAGCCGGATTATAATCCGGCGGAATTATAAGCCTATCTATTTTCTCAATCACAATATTTTCCCTCCTATAATCACAACAACACAATAGAGTCAACTCACATTATACCATTTAATAGTCTCAAATCCAATAGTTATATTTGATACAGTTTATCAATCCGTCAAAAAAAGCTTTATATTATTATGTAGACATGCCAAAAAAATGTTGTATCATTTGTTTAGAACTTTTAGGATATGGAGGTTTTAAAATGCTTGGAAGAATTAATGTCAAATTCCTTGCCATTGTTTTGGTTTGCTTAATGACCGCGGTCTTCACCGTTGGCTGCAAGGATTCAAACACCAATGTCAAACACCCGAAAGTGCAGATTGAAATGGAAGACGGGGGCAAAATGGTCTTAGAACTGTATCCGGAATACGCACCCGAAACTGTGGAGAATTTTATAAACCTTGCGGAAGAAGGCTTCTATGACGGCCTCACTTTCCACAGGATAATAAAAGGCTTTATGATACAGGGTGGTGACCCAAACGGTGACGGTACCGGCGGCTCAGGAAAAACCATAAAAGGTGAGTTTGTCAACAACGGTTTTGAGAAAAACACACTATCCCACACCAGAGGAGTAATATCCATGGCTCGTAAGTCCAATGATCCAAACTCTGCAACCTCCCAATTCTTTATCATGCATGCAGATGCACCTGGCCTTGACGGAGACTATGCAGCCTTTGGAAAGCTTATAGAGGGTGAGGATGTACTGGATAAAATCGCAGATACCCCTGTTGCTCAAAATCCATCCATGCCTAGTGAAAAATCCGTTCCTCTGGAAGAAGTTAAGATCAAAACAATAACAGTGCTTGAAAAGTAAATAATCATATTTTAAACGGATTGCCTCATTTTCAAATGAGCCAATCCGTTTATTTCACCTTAAAACATCCTAAATCACGCTGCTTAGCACTTTACCTATGCTATCCCTTATAATAAGGTCCGCCTTGCCGTCATACGGCGTCTCCGACTTGTTGATAAGAACAAGCCTGTCCCCACGGTAATACCGTATAAGCCCTGCCGCAGGATATACCGCAAGGGAAGTTCCTCCTACAATCAACATATCTGCCGTCTCTATGCAATCCACCGCCTTATTTATACTATCGGTATCTAAAGGCTCCTCATACAAAACCACACAGGGCTTTACAATTCCATTGCATTTTCTGCACTGCGGCACAATCTTAGGACTATTTAATACATACTCCAAATCATAGCTTTCGCTGCAGTTCATGCAATTATTCCTATGAACGCTTCCGTGTAGCTCAATAACATTTTTAGATCCGGCCGCCTGATGCAGTCCGTCAATATTCTGGGTTATAACTGCTTTCAGTTTTCCCCGTTTCTCCAATTCTGCCAGCGCAAAATGGGCAGCATTCGGCTTTGAATGCTTGTATATCATTTTATCTTTGTAAAATTCGAAGAACTCCGCGGTATGCTCCATAAAAAAGCTATGGCTGAGCATAACCTCCGGCGGATAGGAATACTTGCTTTTTTGATTATAGATTCCGGTATCGGTTCTAAAATCGGGAATGCCGCTTTCCGTAGATACTCCTGCACCGCCAAAGAACACAATACTACTGCTTTTTTCGATCATTTCTTTGAGAGTATCAATTTCCATATTATCGCCTCTATCTTATAGCAAAATTATTGGTTTATATAATTATACCATAAATTCTAGTCAATTTTCTTAACTGTTACCCATATTTTAAATACATCAGAAATTAAAACCTTATTTACCCCCAGCTTGTAATTTTTATTCTCAATTCTGTAAATATCCTCATCCACAAGCTTTACCACCAAATCCATATCTATATTCTTTACTTCCTTCCACAAAAGGTCTTGATACCTGTCTTTTATATACTTTTCAAGCTGCATTTTATCAAAATCGTCTTCTTCTTTGTCTTTAAAAATCAGGAATACTTCTATATCGGAGACCAGAAACTTTTTCTTGTTCATACTGTCAAAGGATTCCTTAAGCTTGTTGTATTTTGCTTCACTTTCCTCGATACGGGTTTTTAAGAGCATTATTTCCTCATGGTATTTGTCTATCCTGTAACTTACCAATGTACTCATTAAAGTGCATCCTATCAGAATTCCTCCTATGAGCCCCGTTGCAAGGCAGATAAGAAACCTGTAAGCAATTCTTCTCATTTGAACATTAACTCCCCGCACCTTTGGATAAGCCTTATAAACCCATATCCGACATTTGCTCCAATCACAGCTACTACAACGTAAACCGCCTGTTTGATTATTGATCTTATTTCCCCTTTGAATATGCCTTTCTCCAGTATTTCGAAAGTAGAAAACGTACCTCCCAGGGCAACGGCTACCGCCCAAATTTTAATGGAGCTTGCTATTTGAAACATGCTTTTTAAGGGAGGATGATCGTTTATCAATGCTCCCAATCCTGCAAAAAGGCTTGCACCTACAATTACCCCGAAGGCTATTAAGAAATTATATATTATATTACTTGGAAAAGTAGACAAGAAACCACCCTTTTCCTGTTAGTTTTTCTCCTATAAACTATGTTTCTTTTTTTTACTTTATACTGAAGTTTCAAAGTTTAATCAAACTTTTTTATTGTCCAAAGTTTTTGTTCTAATTTTGCTTTATCAAGCTTATCTTTAATTATAGGAACGGGGCTTATAAATTTTTAAGGAACGGAATTAGAAAAGAATGAATTATAGACTTGTTATACTTATTGTAAATATAATAATCGGCACAATCTGCATTGTATATGGTGTAAAACTGATGAGCACAAGTCTTGAGAAGGCAAACATCCGCAGGATGAAAAAATACCTCTCCCTCTTCACAGCCAAAGTACCGCTGGCCACTCTTACCGGAACTGTCCTCACAGCACTGGTTCAAAGCAGTACAGCCATAACTGTTATAACCGTTGGACTGGTAAACTCCGGAATGCTGAAACTGACTCAGGCGGTAGGCATCATATACGGAGCAAACATTGGTACCACAATAACAGCCCAACTTATGTCTTTTAAACTCACCAACGGCGCATTCGTAATAATCGTGCTGGGCATTTTGATTGCTTTTTTCTCCAAAAGAAAATCCCTTGCAAACATGGGCTGGGCACTAACCGGCCTTGGCATCATGTTTGCAGGGTTAAACATTCTAAACTCGGGAGTACCATACATAAAAGAAAACCAAAATATCTATGAACTTTTCAGGATTTACGGACAAAATCCCATAATCGGCCTTCTTATCGGTATGGTAACAACTATGCTTGTTCAAAGCAGCAGTGCAACAGTGGGCCTTACCATTGTTCTCTTCAATGCAGGCCTTATTGGCTTTGAGTCTGCCCTGGGCCTTACCCTGGGAGATAATATCGGAACATGCATTACTGCACAACTTTCAAGTATCGGCGCCTCTATTTGGGCCAAGCGGACTGCATGGGCACATACCCTCTATAATGTCATTGGAGTTATAATAGCCTTTATTTTGCTTGCGCCTTTTGCATCAATGGTTCAAGCCATTACTTACGGTATCGGCCAGGATAAAACCCGCCTGATTGCCAATGCCCACACAATTTTTAATATTCTAAGCGCCGTTATTTTCCTGCCGTTAACAAAATATTATGTGAAATTTCTGGAGTGGCTTATAAGGGAAAACAAATAGATAGATCCTTTTCTACCGTCTTACCATTTTCCCTTTTTCATATGTCCTTCCATTTCGGCTTTTGCTCTTTGCTTTATAACCCATGCTGCATCTTTAGATCTTTTAAATGCTTCTACGCAAGGTGGATCCAGATTTATATTTATACCTTCTTCGCAGAGTGCTATTATTCTGCCTGCAAGGTTAACAAGCTCCATATGAATATCGTTTGTCCTGTCAGAAATATATACCTTGTTGGCATCTTCATCGCTAAGCTGGACAAATTTATCCTTTGGGGCATCACATTTAGGGCACTTTTCCGGTGCCTCTTCCCCTTCATGAACATACCCGCACACTGAACATTTCCAAAGCTTTTTCATTTACCATTCCTCCAATTCATATATTTACTAATGATATATTTATTAATACCACTTGATAATTATTTTAAACATAACAAAATTAGCAATATATAATCAAAATAATTGTTTATAATTAATTTAGAAATAGTTTAATTTATTTTTAACGTTTTTATTATAAAATAAAATCGTGTATAATATAATGGTAAATTTTTAAACAGTTATTTATATACTTTAATTGTAAAAATTATTGCAAAGTGTAAGTCAAATTCTAGATAGTAAAAAGAGAGGTAAAATAGCAATGGAGCGACTTAAAAGCATTATAAATCAACGCTTTAATCTTGCAGAAACCCTTTACTGGGTACTGTTTATTATGTTTCTTATGCTAAAATGCCTTTATTTTCAATTTACAACAAAACTGAATACGGACCCTTATTTATCTACAGTAAATTTAACCATGTTTCTTTCGTCTTTTTCCATTCTATTGATTATAGCAGCCCTTATATCTCTTGCTTTTAATAAGTTGAGATTTGTTGCCCTTTTTACAATAAATCTTCTTTTAACGATTTTGTTGATTGCAGATACCAACTTTTTTAGATATTACTACAATTTAATTACCATACCTGTACTTTTTCAACTGGATATCAAACTTATGAGCTCCGTCAATGAGAGCATACTGAGCCAATTTATGATTAAGGACTTGATATATCTGATTGATTTGCCGTTTATGCTGATGGGAGTTTTTCTGCTTAGTAAAAATGTTCGTAAGATACACATTTCCCGAAGAGCATACCGCTGTGCGGCACTTTTGGTAGTCGGTATGGTTACCTTTTTATCGGTTTTCCATACTTCAAACCTGAATTCCTTTGCATATAGCAACAATTACTCGGCCAAAAGCCTTGGGGTAATTTTTCCCATTACTACAATACAAAGCTGTTAATTGAAGAAAACCTCCTGGAAGACGACAGCTTTACTAAGGAGGATAAAAACTCGATTATAGCATTCTATGAAAACAAGGAAAGGGAAAAAGACAACTTTGGCAGCAGGCTAAAGGGAATTGCAAAGGATAAAAACCTGATTGTCGTACAGATGGAGGCCCTTCAGCAATTTGTAATAAATATGAAAATCAACGGTAAAGAAGTGACACCGAACTTAAACAAGCTTATCTCCGACAGCTTTATTTTGATAATGTATTCTATCAGGTTTCAGGGGGCAATACTTCCGATGCGGAATTTTTGACCAATAATTCATTGTATCCCGCAAAAGAGGGGGCAGTTTACCACTTATATCCCGAGAATACTTATCATTCTCTGGCCAACATTCTGAAAAAAGAAGGGTATAATACTTACTCACTGCATGGATTTGAAAAAACTTTCTGGAACAGGGATAAAATGCATATGACTCTTGGCTTTGACAAATTCTTTAACGAGGAAGACTTTGCATTGGACGACTTCGCCGGCTGGGAAGGTCAGGCTCTCAGTGATTCATCCTTCTTCAGACAATCCCTTGATAAAATTGATACATCAAAGCCCTTTTACAGCTTTTATATAACGCTGTCAAGCCATCACCCATTCACTTATTTTGAAAATTTTGATTTTGATGTGGGTGAGTTTCAAGGGACATACATAGGTAATTACCTCAAGGCCGCCAACTATCTTGATAAGTGTATAGGTGAATTTGTAGATGAGCTTAAAAAACGAGGGCTATATGACAACAGTCTTCTGGTATTCTACGGTGACCACGCTGCCGTGAAAAAAATCGAAGCCGATGGACTTATGAAGCTTCTTGACATGGAATACAGCGAGCACGAATGGATGAAGCTCCAAAAAGTGCCCCTTATAATACATTATCCCAATCAGTCAAAACCGGAAGTTATAAGCACCATAGGCGGTCAAATAGACATACTCCCAACCGTTGCAAATCTGATGGGATTTGATGCACGGTATGCTTTAGGAAAAGACCTTTTGAACAATAATGCCGATAAAGGTTATGCCATCCTAAGAGACGGTTCGGTAATAACAAAGGATTTTATATACTTTAATGATTTAAGAGAAGTATACAGCTATACTGACGGAAAACCGTTGGACTTAAATCTATATAAGGATAAGATTACTTCATATATCAATGAACTCAATGTGTCGGATATTATCATAACCAAAGATGCTTTCAAACACGGTTTTGAAAAATAACACTTTTAAAGGAGGCCATATGAGCCTCCTGATTTTATATTAGGCATGATCTGGGCAATAATTTTAGATTAATTGTTAACTTCAAATCGAAAAAGTGTTGACAATCCCATAATAATGTAATAATATCTTCATTGATATAAATTATATGTTAAATCATTGGAGGAGTATTATGACTGGAAACAAGTATCTTAGAGACATGATGTATGCGGCTATCTTTACAGGTTTGATGGCAGTCCTTGGCTGGATAAGCATCACACTTCCCATCCTGCCTGCGCCTATTACAGGACAGACCTTGGGAGTAATGCTGGCAGGTGCCATTCTTACCCCAAAGCAGGCCGGACTTAGCATGGCAACCTATATTGCCTTGGGTGCCGCAGGTCTTCCGGTATTTCAAAAAGGTGGAGCAGGAATAGCATATTTGACAGGCCCTACCGGTGGATTTATTATCGGTTTTCTCGTAGGTGCCATAGTGATTTCCCTACTCAAAGGAAACGGAAAAAATCCCTTAAGAACAGGTCTTGCATGTATTGTCGGCGGCATACTTGCGGTATATGCCATAGGAATTCCGTGGCTCTGCTTTGAAATGACCGGAAGTCTGTTTTCTTTACCTCAGGCAGTATCAACCCTGGCTTTTATTCCCGGAGACATCATAAAAGTATGTATTGCCTCTATGATTGGTGTACGGGTAAGCAAAAGCTTGAATATCAGATGGCGGCCTAAACTTATAGTTTGACCTAAAGCTGCCTTTTTAGATAGCACTCAACACAAAATATTTCCCCTTCCGGGTCATCGCTATCATTATACATTTTTTTCAGTTCCTTGCCGCAGTTTTTGCAACTTACCAGTATATAGTCTGCTTCAACGCTGTCTTCTTCGTAATTATTGCAGACTATATCACATTCTTCTTCCTGACAATCTTCACATTTGTCAGAGGGAAAGCCAAAGCTGCATTCATATGTCTCTTTCCCGTCGTCGTCAATCAATCTTTTTAGATTTCTGCATCCGCTGCAGATACACTCTACCATGCCTGTTTCCTCCATCCGGCTATGATCAATTCAAAAAATTCGTTGGGTACAATTTTAAGCACCGCAGCACTTTTTATATTTTTTGCCGCTGCCGCAAATACACGGTTCATTTCTTCCAATCTTATTGCTTACAGCAATATGAGCCCTATTATATTCTTTCGTTATTTCGTTTCTTCTTTCCTGGCTCAATATGTTGTCCCACTGGGGAAGATTGTAAAGCCAATACGCTTTTGCATCCAGCATATTATAATACAGTTTTTCAAAATCAACTTTTAGACAGATGTTTGACTCTTCACTGAGTTCCTCAAGTTTAACAGACTCCTTTAGGCTGGTGTTAATACCGTCCATAAAGCCGGTAAATACAACAGGCTCCATATCAAACTTCTCTGCAAGCTCAGCGAGTTTTCCCTCCACAACTTCCTCATGGTTATCAAGAATGAACTCGTATATTTTCATCTCTTTCTCAAGGTAGGTATTCCAGAATTTATTGTACTCTTCTTCTGTCCTCTCTTTTTCACAAAGCTCCTGCCATTCATTATAAAGACTCATATGTATCATATCTCTCCTTTGCTTATTATGACTAATAACTCTTTCATATTATAACACAATACTGCGTCGGAGTATAACCTCTACACCAATATATTTTACGAATTTGACTTATAATAATCAATTCGGTTCAGAGCCCCATACCAGTCTATTCGAAATGTATGCAGTCATCTTTTTCCAATCCGTATAGGAATTCGACGGATTGTAGGAATAATCGTCCCGTTGCTCAAATCTGCCCCAGTCATTCTGATAGAATTCCCCCGTAATATACATTACATCATTCGGAAGAAGAGTCCCTGCCTTAAATGTAATTTCTAGATACTTGTTTGCTTCTGTTTTTCCCGGCAAATCATAAAATCTGCATTGAACATCCTTCTCGCTACCCAAACTGTAAAAGTATACTGCCCAGTTCATTTCATCAACCGAAAGCTCTTCCTTGAAATAATACCTTACTTTAACATCTTTAAGGTCGATAGCTTCATTTCCTGTGTTATACATTCTGAAACTGAATTCAACACCTTGAGAATCATAAGGTTTATTGCTGTAGTGCTGTATCTTAAGTCCTTTTGATCCACCTTCACTGTGTTTTGGACTTTCCACCGCGTTCGATGGCTGCGGGGTCTTTTCATCAATCGTGGTTGGAGTTTCCGACGGATACGGGGATACTTCCGGCAGCTCAGACATAGTTGGCTGTTGCACAGGTTCCGATGGCATTTGCACGGTTTCTTCGGCAGGTGTCTTAGCAACCTGAGGCTTTGGACTTGACATATCTCCAGGTGCCGTCTTTATCTGCTCCAATTTCTCTATCATATCGGTAACGCTCATTTCATATATTTCATCAACAGTGACGCTATTGTCCAATTCTTGTGTTTCAAGATACAAGCAGTATCTTCCCATGGAAAGTCCGTACTCCGATGCATCTTTTCTTTCCTCGGGAGTTGCCATAATAATATGCCCTTCAACATTATCCATCATGTCTACTTCGCTTTTTATATTGTCAAGCAATCTGCTTAACTTATCCTCCTCATCTTCTCTGCCCGATTTGTACTGGCTTCGCTTATCATTAAGAGCCCCGCTGATAAGAATAATTTTTCTGTCATCCTCAGCTTTGATAAAACCAATGTCCATGGATTTTCTAACAAGCTCGGCAACAACACTTTCAACTTTCTTGCTCTCCAAATTCAATCCTTCGGTCAATCGGACTCCATCTTTATTTAGCGGCTTAACTTCTAAAACCCTATAATTTTCATCAATTACCAATTCAACACTCGGATTTATATCAATATCTATATATCCGTAAATATTGTCGGTACTTCTCAAAAAGGAAGACTGAAAATATAAAAACATTACAACAAAAACTGCTGCAACGCTCGAAAAAGCAGCGGCAGTATATATGAATCTTCTTCTATTAACATTATATATATCTTCATTTTCAAAGCTTACTTGCTGCCCAACGCACATATCCTTGCGTCTGTGAATGATTACAAATTCACTATCGGTTGTGAATACTATTGCCTTTTTACCCTGAATTTCATAAACTATCCCCATCTTATTCATATTATGTCACTTTCCCCCCTCCATAGTATATTCCAGATACCTCTTTGAGAGATATAGATTGCTTTTTAAAATTAAGCAAAGAGCTATAATATACTTTCGATTATTTCCTATAGTCCTTCCGTGGACTTTGGCTTTCTTCTTTAGCTCATTTCTGGGTATGCTTTTATTCTTCATTAACGCCCTATACATTTGCTCATCCTCCGCCAGCATCTTGGCCAGCTTTATACATAACTGCCTTGAGTCCCGGTGTTTTGGGACATTTAGAACTAAATCAAGGAAAGTTATGCCAAATTCTTTTAGCTTGCTTTTTAATTCTTCGATATCCTCCCGTGCCTCTATATCTTCAAACCCAGTATAAGATCTCGATAAAAGTTTCTCATCATTATAAAAGTATTCATCATCAAAAAACGAAAAAGGATACTCCTTATTATCCTTATTGCTTCTTGAATAATCAATCAGCCGTCTTTTAATTACCTGTTCAGAAAAAAGAAAGAAGTTATAACCTTTGCTGATATCGAATTTATCGATTGCCTCATTGAATGCAGACATAGCAATGCTAAACTCGTCACTGTTGCGGGTATCAATATATTTTCCCGTCGCATTTGACGTAACTTTCAAAATGAATGGTCTATATTCGGATATGAACTCGTCTCTGAGCTGTTTGTTACCTTCTTTTATTTGTTTAAGGGTAGAAATAAAGTCATCATAGACTGTCTCATCCAGTTTTTTTTCTTTGATAACATTATTGATTTTCCGGACCTCCAACTAGATCATTCTCCCTTCAGTAGATTACTTCGTTCAAGCCTGCTTTTTTTATGTATATTATCGAATAATATTTACTCTTGCTTCATCCTATGAAATATCTTCCGTCCGCCACCAATTTTAACATTAATAAATATACCTTTGTTTTTACTTTAGCGAGTAACAAATTTAAACCTCATGAATATAATTATAGCAGTAAAATCTAAAAGAAGTGAGTAAAAAATGAATAATATTCAAAATCCCGTTTATATATTTACGAGAAGGATTGTCTCTCCCCACCAGGACCTTATAATTGATTATCCCTTTGTAACAGGTTTTAAGACTCTTGCTGTTCAGAATTCAATAAATTCCAGAATAATAAACACAGTAAACGAACTTATATACGAACAGACGGGTAAGCTATTGGATCAAGGGTATAAAGCCCCTCAAATGACCATCCAGGCTGGTATGAAATAAAGACAAATGAAAAAGGGGTACTTAGCCTTTCCATTGGAAATTATACCATTGCATATCCTGCAGCCCATGGATTGACTATAATTAAATCACTAACCTTTGATATAGACACAGGCAAAGAATATAATCTGGAGGAACTTTTTAAGCCGGGAAGCGATTACGTTGGCATACTGTCAAAAATAATTGAAAAGCAAATAAAGGAACGTGAGATTCCAATCCTCGGTGAATTCAAGGGAATAAGGCGGAATCAGGACTACTACATAGCCGACAAGGCATTGGTAATATATTTCCAGCTATATGAAATAACTCCTTATGCTTTTGGTTTTCCCATGTTTCCAATATCGGTGTATGAGATACAAGACATCATAAGAGAAGGAAGTCCCCTGTCAGCTATGCTTTGACACACAAAAAACGGAGTGGGATTAGATTTCATCCCAACTCCGTTTTTAATTTTCAGCCTTTAAGCTTTTCCGGTTTGTTACTTACCCTTAAGCTTCATACACTTTGATATTATCGTAGCAACTTCCGCGCGGGTAATTTCTCTTTGCGGTCCAAAAGTATTATCGTTGTAACCCTTGATTATTCCCAATTCTACTGCTTTCTTTACATAACCTTTCGACCATGCCGGTATCTTATCTGCGTCAGCAAAGGTAAGGGTATTATCCTGCGCTTCTTCTATTCCGAAGGCTCTCAGTACCAGAACCACTGTCTCCTGACGGGTCAGTCGGTTCGAAGGCCGGAAGGAACCGTCTTCATATCCCTTAATTACCCCTTTATGCATTGCCGTCGCAATGTATGCCTTTGCCCATGCCGGCACTGTATCTTTGTCGGAACATGTCAGCTCAATGCTGTCGGATATTTCAAATCCTGCTGCCTTCATTACCATTACCGTTGCCTCGGCTCTGGTTATCTGAGCGTTTGGCCGTAAGGTTCTATCCGGATATCCGCTGACAATTTTTTTCTTAAGCAAATCAGCAAAGAACTCTGCAGCCCAATGTCCCTTTATATCTGTAAAGAAGTCCAAACTATCGGAATCGATAACAGTCTGCGTTGGTGTTGGGTTTGGGGTCACCGATGGAGTCTTACCTGCTGTTGGCGATGGTGTTGCTGTCGCTGTCGGTGATGGTGTAGGTGTTCCATCGATGGACACAATAGGAGCTCCTCCACCGCCTCCGCCCGGAAATACTATGGGTTCATCGACAATCTCCGTAGGTGTCGGTGATGGTGTTACCGCCTCTACAATTTTTATTGTACATGAATCCTTGCAGGACGGTTTTGATTTACTATTTACTGTAATTGTTACAGTACCGGCCTTCTTTGCCGTTACAACTCCTGCAGAGCTCACTGTTGCTATAGATGTGTCGCTGGATTTCCATTCCACTGTTTTATCTGTAGCATTTGCAGGGTTTATAGTAACCGAAAATTTGTGAGTACTTCCCACAGCCAAAGTAGACGGTTTGTTATTGATTCTTACCTGGCTTACTTCAATTCCTGTTACCGTTACTGTGCATGTAGCTTTAATACTTGAAGATTCTTTGCTGGTAGCAGTTATTGTCGCCCTTCCCATGGAAACAGCTTTAACCACTCCATCGGAAGATACCGTTACAATATTTCTGTCGCTTGTTGACCATACGATGTCTTTATTGGTAGCATTCTCCGGTATCACTTCGACAGCAAGTTTTACTTCGTTTCCTATTCCTAGAGATATGTTGGTCTGCTTCAATTTGATTGCTGTAACTTTTACCGGTTCAATTTTCAATGTACATACTGCTTTTACACTCGGGTCATTCTTCCATGCTGCAGTAATTGTAACTGTTCCGACTCCCACTCCTGTCACTATACCATTTTCACTTACTGTCGCAACATTCTTGTTGCTGGATGTCCAAACCAGTGTCTTGTTTGTGGCATTAGCCGGAGTCACAGTCACTTCCAATGCTTTGCTTTGGCCAACCAGTATGGACTCAGGTAAATTCTTAAATGTCACCTTTGTAACCGGTCTTTCAACTACCTTTATAACACACACAGCCGTTTTGGATGAATCGTACAGGCTGGTTGCAACTATTTTTGTTTCTCCGATATTCACTGCCTTTACAAGACCTTCCGCTGTCACAGTTGCAATATTTGTGTTTTCCGATTTCCATGCAACCCTCTTGTCTGAAGCATTCGAAGGAAGAACCTCCGCATTTATCAGAACATAATCATCCGGATACAATGTAACGGTTTGCTTGTCAAGGCTTATTCCCTCTACCGGAACCGGTATTACTTTCACGCTGCATACAGCCTTAATTGAAGGATTATATATGCTGCTTGCAGTTATAACCGCTGTTCCAATATTTACAGCAGTAACTTCTCCCGATTGAGACACCCTGACAACACTCTCATCGCTTGATGTCCATGTAATTCCCTTATAACTTGCAGTTTCGGGCAGAACTTTAGCTATAAGTTTATCTGTATATCCTGCTTTTATTTCCAGCTTGCTCTTGTCAATTTCCACAGCGGTAACAGGAGTTATAACAATAACATCACAACTTGCATATACCGAAGGATCTTTGGAACTCACAGCGGTAATTACTGCCGTACCGGATTTCTTGGCTGTTACGAGACCATTCTCCGATACTACTGCCACCTCGGTGTTGTCGGACTTCCATATTACTTTGTCGTCTTCACTCTGAGGAGTGAATATTGCTACAAGCTGTTCTTTCTCCCCGGGGTTTATGCTGACAGACAGTTTATCAATACTCAAGTCTGCCCCATCAGCCGGAACAACCTTAACGGTACATGCGGTTATTACCGAGTTGTGGGTTCTGGCAGTTATAACTGCAGTTCCGTTGCTTTTGCCTTTACAACTCCCTCGGACGAAACCTCTGCAACATTTGAGTTGCTGGTAGTCCATTTAACTGTTTTGTTTGTCGCATTTTCCGGCAAATATTTCACCTTGAGATTTACTGTTTTGCCGCTCTGCACAGTTACCTGATATTTATCCAGCATAATTGCATTTACAGGTACCATAGCGTAAGTCAGCAAGGTCAAACTATTTCCTGTACTATTTCTAGAACTTACATCAATAATTGATGCCTGTTCTTTATCAGCCGAAGTTCCCGAAATACTAAAATATCCTTTGTCATTGTATATACCGCCGGTATTACCCGAAACAACCGAATACTCCAACTGATAACCATTACCTCTGTTATTGGCAGGTACATTGATTGTGTATCCCACAGAAGCTGTACCGTCAGGAAGAGATACAGTACCCGATATAGCTCTCTCCAAAGGCAAAAGTGTAAGATTTATACCGCTTATATTCTTTGTTACATTGTACTTCGTCGCACTGTCCTTATTGGCTGTAGTTACACTTGTATTGTGATAACCCTTTTCCACATACTCTCCAAACAGAGGCAGAATCGAGTAGCTCACAATATAATCGGAACCCTCGGGCACATACAAGGAATAGCTTGCCGAAGAGCTTCCCTTGGATATTCTGACATATACCGAAGATTCATAATTCTCATTCGATGCAGATACCCAAAGCCAGAAGTCATTGCGGTCTACCTGCCGGCCTGCCGGAAGAGAAACCCTTCCTCTTATTTCCATGCCCGGTATCAGGTTCAAGTTAATTTCTTTCACATCTCCGGATGATGTGTTTATAGGTGTTGAAAGTTCACGTTTTCCTACAGTTCCCGCTTTAGCGTAATATCCGCTGGTTACACAGCCGTCACTTGTAGATTTGATTGTATATTTTATGCGGTAGTTGTCAAGCGAAGGAACTGCAATCTCGTATTCAACAGATGCTTTGCCCTTGCTTATTGTTACTGTTTTTTGAGGAGCAAAATCCAATGCATCGTTTTCAGCCGTTATTTCCACCTCAATATTTCCGGAAGCTGTCTTACCGTCCGGAAGCTTAACAGTTCCCTTTATTGTTCTATTCTTTTTGAGCAGAACGAAATCTACATTCTGAACATCATTTTTCGCTACATCTACTGTACCGGCCATATCTATTGCAGGCACTGTTCCGTTTTTAGAATAGAATCCGCTTCTAAAGTACTGTTCATCCTGCGTATAGGAATAACCCACTTTGTATTGGGAATTTCCGCTGCCGTCAATTACCGGAACAAAGACTTGCGTATTCAGAACATTATCATCGGCTTTGTCTTCGGTTCCGTTTCCGGTTGAAGCCTGAAGGTTAAGTCCTACTACTTTTGATGTACTTTCAGGAACATACAGGATGTAGTTTACGGAACTCTGCTTTTCAGGTATTGTTACGCTCTTTGTTACCCTGTATCCGGTATAGTCTGTTTTCTCTGCAAAAACAGTCACCAAAAGGCCGCCTTTAGGAGCAGTTTCTCCTTCGGGAAGTGTTACCTTTCCTGAGATCTTCCTGCTTCTTATCAGCGAAATATTGGCGTTGGTATAATCTCCGTTGCTTACGTCCACAGGAGTCGCCATATTAATATCTACTACCGTACCTGCTTCATTATAATATCCGTTGTTTATGTAAGCGTTATTATCCACCTGATAGGAAAGTATATAGTCCGCTCCCTCGACATTCGGAGATACCCTTAAGGTATACGGAGCCATGCTTTCTCCTTCAGGTATGAATGCTATCACCGTATTATCCACACCAAACAGCTTGCTTGTCGCGATTATTGTTACGGACAATCCGCCTTTTCCGGCAACCCCTTCCGGAATGGATACGATACCGCTTACTATCTTCTTTTCAATAAGCATAAGGTTTATGTTCTCTGCATTTGTGCTGCTTACATCCACCAACGTTGCCTCATCCGACAATACTTTAGTACCGTTTTCGCTGTAATAGCCAAGGGTTGCATATTCATCGGATGTCACACCGTACCTTACCTTGTATCCTGAATTATAAGCGTTTGGCGGCACATTCAAATAATAATCCGCCGAACTTTCACCTTCAGGAACGGTTACAATGTCTGATGATGAGTTTCCGGATTCATCGGTCGCTGTTACAACAACCCGGATGCCTCCTGCCGGAGCAGCTCCTTGAGGAATCTTGATTGTACCGCTTATCGTCATATCCTGAATCAGAGGAATATCTACGTTTGCCATATCCATTTCTCTTAGATCCAGGACTTCTGCTTCGTTCTTGTTTCTTACGGTACCTTCCGTGTTGTAGTATCCGACAGCTGCAAGACCTTTCGTCTTCTGAAGAATTTCGTACTTAAGTATATATCCTTCACCCGACGGTAAACTCAGAATATAATTTACTTCTGTTTTACCATAAGGAACAAAGATCTTGGCTGCACCGGTGTCAAATCCGTTTTCGGCGCTAATGCTGACTTCAAAATAATTTTCATTTCCGAAAGCACCAGCCGGAAGAATTAATTTACCTGAAATTCTTCTCTTTTCCAGGAGCTTAAGCTTAAATCCGCTAATATTTTCATCATTTATGCTGAATACTTTTGCTCTCATTTTGTCTGTATATACTCCGCTGTCACCATAATACCCGTACTCCATAAAGCTGTCATTGCTGTCCAGTACATAGAAGAGCCTGTAGCCGGAGCCCGCTTCCACATGCACCGAATACGGCACTGATGCTGCTCCGTAAGGTATCCTTACATTTGTCGAATAGGTCTCGACATCATTGGATACATATATCCTTACATTAAGCCCTGCTTCCGGAATAATGCCATTTTCCGGTACTTCAATTATTCCGCTGACCATTGCCTTTCTGAGAAGCACCATGTTGATGTTTGAAGCATCCTTTTCATTTACATCCACAGGCTGTGCCTGGGACATATTATTAGTCGTTTCTTTGCTGTTGTAGTATCCATATGTTGTATATACATTATTCGACCAGTTTTCATACCTGACTATATACTCATAGCCAGGGTCATTCGGAGGCAGACTTATGGAATAACTTGCCGATGAACTTCCTCCCGGTATCATAATAATCTGGGAGTTTCCGTCTGTTTCATTAAATACGGCAATATTTATCAAAATACCTCCTGAAGGTGCAACACCCTCCGGCAATGAAACCTTTCCGGTTATCCTTCTGGGCCTCATTAATTCTATGTCTATATTCTCAACATCCTTATAGTTTGCATCAACCGGTTGAGCCAGCTTGCTGTTTCTGACCGTACCGTTTTTGTTGTAATAGCCGTATCCTACAAGGTCATAATTTGCTGAAACTACGTATTTAATTTTGTAGCCGCCACCCTGAAGATTCGGAAGAACCTTCATTGTATACTCAGCCGAGCTTTCTCCCTCAGGAATTGTAACCCAAGTGTCCCCCGCATCTTCTGCATAGATTTCTACTTTAATTCCTCCCTTAGGAGCTGTTCCTTCAGGAAGATATACTTTACCGCTAATGGTCTTCTTCACTATCAGCGACAAGTCAACGCCGTCAATATCGGTGCTCACATCCATTAGATATGCGTTATCGGGCATAAAGACCGTACCGTAGGTCCGTAATATCCCCATGGAACAAAGTCGTTCTTAATGGACATTTCATAGCCTACTCTGTATCCTTTGCCCACAGGAACACTTAATGAATAATCCATGCTGCTCTTGCCTTCCGGTATGGTTACGTAAGAAACCTGCTTATCGGTATTATTCTCAGCGTAAACCGTCACAGTAAGTCCACCCTTTGGTGCTGTTCCATAAGGAAGTGAAATCTTTCCTGAAACAGTCTTTTTAGCAATAAGAGTGAGATTAATACCCCCGGCATTCTCTTTTCTTACATTTACTCCTTTTGCCAAATCAGCACTTCTCACAGTTTCCGACGAACCGTAATATCCAATATCGGCAAAACTATTGTCATACCAGTTTTCATATCTTACCTTGTATTCATCGTTATCATCATTTGGCGGAACAGAAAGAGTATAAGAAGCCTCTTTTGCTCCTTTCGGTATATAAGCAACTGTGTCTGCACTGTCAATGCTGTTGGATGCTATAATGGTTACAGTTACATCCCTGCTTGCAGAAGCACCTTCCGGAAGCCTAACTGTACCCTTTATAGTGCGCAGACGTGTCAATTCAAAGTTTATATTGTCTTTGTCCCCTCTGCTTACATCCACAAATTCAGCCTTTGCTTCACTTCTTACCGAACCGTCCTTGGTAAAATATCCGTAGCCTACATAACCGTAATTTTTCGTGGTTTCAAATTTAACCTTGTAGCCTTCTGCCGCAGCATTAGGAATTACATTCAATGTATATGTAACCGAACTTTTACCGTAAGGAATTACAACTATCTGTTCATCTCCTCCAAGAGCCGTTACCCTTACAGCAAGACCCTCCTGCGGTGCTTTCTCGCCACCTTTTAGCGATATGGTTCCGCTTATTGCTCTCTTTGCAATAATGGTAAGATTTATATCAGTCACCGAACCTCCGTTAACATCCACGGTAGCAGCTTCTTTTTCATCCACAGCCGTCTCGGTTCCTGCATAGAATCCCTTGTCAACATATTTTATATCCGGGTCCATGACATAATATACTTTATATCCGTAGCCGTCAGGAATGTAAATATTATAGCTTGCAGAACTCTTTCCGCTCGGAATTGTAACAATTGTCTCTCTCTTGTTTTTGGAGTTTGCTGCAATTACTGTAAATGTCACTCCTTCTTTTGGTGCAATTCCTTCGGGCAAGGATACTGTTCCGCTTATAGAGTTGTAGTAAACAAGAGAAAGATTGATTCCTTCTTTTCCTCCCGAAGTCAAATCAAGTTTTGATGCTTCGGTGACGGAAGTAACCGTTCCCTCATTGCTATAGTAGCCCTTAGGTATGAAATCAAGCCCTGTTGAGACTTGATAAGACACCGAATAACCCGATGCCGGAGGAACAGGCAACACATAATCAACCTGCTGCCGTTTTCAGGGATTGTTACATCCGTTGAATTTTTGAATTTACCGTTGTCGGCCGTAATTCTTACTTGAATGCCTCCTTCAGGAGCAATGCCATAAGGCAGAACTACACTTCCTTTAACGATACTGTTTTCAACAAGTGAAAGTTTCGCACCGGTCATATCCTTTTCTCTCAAATCTATCTCCGATGCCAGCTTCTCATCTATGACAGTACCGCTTTGCGCGTAATATCCCTTACTTACATACTCGGTTCCGGATGATAAAGTGTAGTACAATTTATATCCGTTATATGGCGGCAAGTACAACTCAAAACTTTGCGTCTGACCGTTCTCCGGTATGGTAACCGTCAATGAATCGCTGTATTGAGTGTTTTGAACAGTCACTTCCACTTTGAGACCGCCTTTTGGTGCAAATACTCCTGTTGGCAGCGTCACTACACCGGACACTTTTCTTTTTGATATTAGGACAATATTCTTATCTTCTATATCTCCTTTTACATCAAAAAGTTCTGCTTTCTTAGAGTCTGCCACAGTTCCTTCGGAACTTAGGTATCCGCTTGTTACATACATGTTGTTTGGTGCCATGCTGTAATACAGCTTGTATTGTGTTCCCGGAGGAACAATCAGTACATATCTTGCACTAGACTGGCCTTCGGCAATAGTAACATTTATAGAACCGCTGCCGCTTGGGCCCTCAGCATTAACACTTAACTTTACTCCGCCTTTTGGAGCTTTTGCTCCTCCGGGAAGAGAAACGCTACCGCTTATATAATTTTTGCTGATGGCGGTTATTTCTTTTCCAAACTGGTCTTCTGTATCCACATGAATTAATGTAGCTTCTTTTTCGTTTTGAACCGTTCCCTCTATATTATAGTAGCCGTTTTCAGCATAGCCATACTCAGAATCCATGGTATATTTAAGCTTGTAACCCGAACCATAATAGCTTGGGTCCACCTTCAGCTCAAACTCTGCCTGACTCTGACCAAAGGGCAGGTTAATTACCTGTTGATATGTCACGTTCTTACCTTCTGCAGTCCTTCCTGTCGCAGATATTGTGACATTCATTCCTCCTGAGGGCGCAACCCCGGAATCAAGCTTGAACACACCGCCAATAGTGCGTTTTTCCAATACAGTCAGGTTGATACCGGTTTTGCTTTCCAGGCTTACATCAACCAAAGCTGCTTCCTGTAACCTTGCCACGGTTTTACCCACACCAAAGAAGCCGGTTTGGACAAAATCTGTAGCCGAAGTAATTGTGTATTTTACAGCATATCCCGAACCGATTGCATTTGGCGGCACCTTCAATGTGTACGACACCGAGCTTCTGTTCTGAGGAATTGTCACTTTAGTGCTGTAACTTCCGGCAGATACCGTAACATCAATTCCTCCTGCCGGTGCAGTCTTACCGTTAGGCAGGCTTACAATACCGGTTATAGTTCTCTTCGCTATAAGAACAATATTTAATCCCAATATGTCATTCTTTCCGACATTAAAAGTCGTAGCCTCAGACTTGCTGAGAACCGTTTCGTTAATGTTGTAGTAACCGTTCAAATAGTCCTCATTGCTTATAGAATATCCAATCGTATAATCATTGCCTTCAGGCAAGTACATTCTGTACACTATCGAGCTGCTGCCCTGAGGCATATTGACTTGAGTTTCTACCGAATCTCTGTTGTTTAAAGCTGTGACGGTAATCCTCAAACCTCCTGCGGGTGCTACTCCCGAAGGCAAAACAAGGCTTCCAGTAACAAGTCTGTTCGGTATCAATGTCATATTTACTCCTTCCTTGCTTTCGCTCGAAAGGTCAAGAAGCACACATTCTCCTTTTTCCCTGGTTGCCGCAACTCCATTGTAATAGCCGGAAGGGTAATATTTTCCGTCGGGATTAGTTATTGAATAACTGAGCTCATAATCTTTACCTTCCGGAACATAAATTTTGTAGGTTGTAGAGCTGCTGACTTCAGGTATAACAACGTCAACAGTTTTTGTATCTTTTCCGTTTGTAGCTTTGAGCCTTACTTTTATGCCTCCAAAAGGTGCTATTCCTGTCGGAATAGAGATAGTTCCGGTTATATATCTATTGCTTATGAGCTTGAGGTTGATACCAACCTGGTCTCTTTCGGTTGTGTCCAATTTATCTGCTTCCGAATCCAGCCGTGTGGTTTTCGAAATACTGTAATAACCGATACCTACATATTTTGGATCAGTTGTCTCATACTTTACAATATATTCCTTGCCGGAGGAAACATACAATGCGTAAGGTACTGAATTTTCTCCTTCAGGAATGATAAAGTTTGCTGTTATTTTATCGGATGAACTTTCTGCAGTTACTTTTACACTAACACCACCCGCCGGGGCATATCCTTCCGGAAGCAGTATCGTACCGCGAATGGTTCTCTTTGTGATAAGCGGTAGATCGATACCTGTCCTGTCACCCAATATATTCAGCAATGAAGCTTCGATTTCAGTCTCTTTCGAGCCGGATTCTGAATAAAATCCGGGGCTTACAAAGCCGGCACTTGAAGTGGTGTACTTAAGGACATATTTCTCTCCTGCCGGAACATAAAGCATATAAGGAGTCGACATAAATCCTTCAGGAATTACTACGTCTACGGAATCACTGGAAATCTTGTTGTCTATGGTAAGCTTCACACTGATTCCCCCTGCAGGCGCAGGTGCTGACAGAAGTTTTACACTTCCGCTTACTTCCATCTTCGCAATTAAATCAATATTAATTGATGAAACATTGATAGTTGCATCAATTGGCTTTGCTTTAGATTTATCAACTGCTGTGCCTCCGTCGCTGTAATACCCTGTCGGCATAACTCTTCTGTCCGTAGCTTCATACCATACGGTATAGTTCTTTCCTTCCGGAACAAAAAGAGTATAGTTTATGGTATTGTAACCCTGGGGTATCGTTACTGTAGTTTTTACAGTATCCGTTGAGTTGGAAGCAGCGATTGTAACCTTCAATCCCCCTGAAGGAGCCACTCCCTTCGGAAGGGCAACACGACCTGTTATTCTATTGTTTTTAAGCAGTTTTAAGTCTATATTCTGTTTGCTCTCTCCGTCCAGATCGATTAAAGTTGCAGCAGTTGAATCTTTAACTGTCCTTGCTGTGCTGTAATAACCTTTTTTAATGTATTCTTCGGAAGTCACTGAGTACTCCACAAGATATCCGGTTCCTGACGGAACATAAACAGAATATTCTGCCGAGCTCTTTCCCTCCGGTATTGTAACAGTAACAGACCCTTTGTTTTTATTATTTGAAGCTGTAACGGTTACTTTCAAACCGTCTTTTGGAGCAACTCCTTCCGGAAGCGTTACTTTACCGTTTATACTGCTTTTCGGTATCAAGACAATGTCTGCCCTGCAGTCTGTACTGCTTACATCTATAAGCTCTGCCCCAATCTCCGAAGCAGTCATTCCGTTGCTGCTATAGTATCCGGGCGAAATAAACATTGTGCTGGAACTGAGCTTGTAATATAACTTATAACCTGAACCCGCACTATTTGGCGGAACCTTGATAGCATATTCTATCGAAGACCCGTTTTTAGGTATTGTAACAGTTGTGCTGTAGCTGTCTCCTGCATAAACAGTTACTTTCGTATCACTGCTAAGAGTCATTCCCGAAGGCAGGGATACCGTACCGCTTATCAACCTTTTCGGTATCAAAGTCATATTTACTTCTGTCTTGTTTTCCGAAGTAAGGTCGAGCAAAGCAGCAGAACTTGCGTTTAGAGTGGTACCGCTTACCCCGTAGTAGCCGTCGGTAGCATAATCACTCTTTGCATCAACCGTATATTTAACCTTATAGTCCTTGCCTGCAGGTACATATGCAGTATAGCTTGCAAATCCCGCTCCTGCCGGAATAGTGACAGTTACTTTTCCGCTGTCCTTTCCATTGGAGACTACAACATCCACCGGAATGCCTCCCGACGGTGCAACACCTGAAGGAAGAACAACATTACCGCTGACAGCACGCATCTCGGTAAGAGTTAAGTCTATATTGGTCCTGTTTTCCTTGCTTAAATCCAAAAGGGATGCATTGCTGCTGTCTCTTACCATTCCGTCCAAATTATAATACATCGGACTTACAAAATTATATTCTTTTGAGGATTCATACCATACCCTGTATTTGTCACCGGGATTTACAAACAGGATATACTCCGCAGACTTTTCACCTTCCGGAATCGTAACGGTCTGTTCTGCGCTTCCCTTGCTTCCTGAGGCCTTTACTTTTACCGTATAGCCTCCTTTCGGTGCTACTCCATTAGAAAGAACTACTTTTCCCGATATGGTTTTCTTAAGAAGCAGAACCAGGTTTATACCTACCTGATTTCCTTCCCTTACGTCAATATCGTCGGCACTGTTTTTGTCTACAACAGTACCGCCTTTGCTGTAGTATCCCGGCGAAACAAATATATCGTCTTCATCACATTCATAATAAAGTTTGTACACTCCGGGGTTGTAGTAAATTGTAAATGACCCTGACCTTGCTCCGCCCGGAATAACAATAAGTGTTATTCTTCCATCGGTCTCATGGGTAAAAATCATCCCGCCCGGAGGTGCATAATATCCTTCAGGAAGAGATAATGTTCCGCTTGCAGTTCTTTTTTCAAGAAGCATTATGTTTATATTCGGCTGATTACCGCCTATGGTGCTGATTTTTGACGCTGAAGCAACATTGTATACAGTACCGCCGCTGCTGTAATACTGTTCATTCATATATATAGCCTGAAGCGATAATAATTTACATTTAATTATGTATCCTTCATCTGCCGGAACATTTATTGAATATGGAACCGAGCTTTCACCTTCTGGGATTGTAACGGTGACTTTTGCTTCTTCAGAGTTGTTATAAGCTGTAATTTCAAAGCTTATTCCTCCTACTGGCGCCGTACCGGACGGCATGGATAAAATTCCGCTAATGGTTCTCTTTTCAATAAGTTCCAAGTCTATATTGTTTAAGTCCTCATTTTCAACGGTAATTAAAGTTGCAGAACTTAAATATCTGACTGTTGAACCTTTTTTGTAGTATCCCTGTTCGACATACAAGTTATTGGATGTCTTATAGGAAACATTATAGCCTGAACCTGTCGGAACATACATGGAGTAGGTGGCTTCCGACTCTCCGTTCGGTATAGTAATTGATTTGCTTTCAATTTTTGTGTTATTCAAAGCCACAATTACATCTACTTTTATGCCGCCTTCCGGTGCAACACCTTTTGGCAAGGACACTTTTCCCGATATTATACGTTTGGCAATAAGAGTTATATTTTTGTCTTCTGCATCTCCCGAAACAGTGTCAATCGGCGTAGCCGCTTTACTATCCTTTACGGTTCCGTTTTCGTTGTAATAACCTTTACTAAGGTATGCTATATCGTTTGTCTCATAGTATAATGTATAGCCCGAGCCATCGGGAACATACAAAACATATTCAACCGATGATGCTCCCTCAGGTATTGTCACGGTTTGAGAATCTTTATCCGAACCATAGGTTGCCCATACAGTAACTTTAACACCATCTTTTGGTGCTGTGCCTTCAGGCAAAGCTACGATACCGGTTATCCTTTTCTTTGCAATAAGGTTCAAATTAATATCTTCTTTGTCTTGGGTGCTGACATCTACAAGAGTCGCAAGAGTGTCATATCTTACAGAACCGCTTGTACTATAATATGCAGTCTGTAAATAAATCTTATTTGAAGTTTGATAGCTGACAAGGTATCCCTTTCCGGACGTACTGGGCGGAACCTTCAGTATATAATCTGCAGAACTCAGTCCTTCCGGAATGATTACATTAGCTGTAGCCTTGTCGGATCCGCTTGCTGCCGTTACGGTTAAGGACACTCCACCAGCAGGGGCAATCCCGCTATCAGGAAGAGTTATAGTTCCTGAAATAGTTTTTTGGCTATAAGAATAAGATTTATATCCGATTGCACAGGTTCATCTGCCGTTAAACTTATCTGCTCAGCTGCAGAAGAACTTCTGACAGTAGTACCCTCACTATAGTAACCGGTGTTCACATAATCGGAATCTGACGTCTGGTAATATACGGTATATATAGCTGCATCGGGAACAATGGCTGTGTAATCGGCGCTGCTTTTTCCATCCGGAACAACAACAGTTACACTGGTAGTTTTTGAGCTGCTTTTAGCATATACCCTTACAGTCAATCCTCCGGATGGAGCAACCTTACCCTCCGGCAATAGAACTTTACCGGATATGGTAAATACATTTGACGCGCTCATGGTGTAAGAAACAGCTTTTATCCCAGGTATTTCATTATCCGGGCTTTGAAGCAATTCTTCTTGACCGGCATAAACGTCTTCAGTTACAGTCTTTTCGGGTGAAAAATTATCGACTTCTTGACTGTCAGATAAATTCTGAACTTCAAGAATGCTATAATTTTCTGCCGGAACTTCCGCAGACGCTAATCCGGCAGGTACTATCTCCCCAAAAAGCATCAAAAAACACAGTAGAATTGAAATAAATGCCTTAAAGTTTTTTCTCATATTTACCCCCCATATTATTATTTTTCTCTATTTGTATCACAGGTTTTAAACAGGTCCTGCCAACTTGCAACACTTCCTTTCGCTATAGAATCATACAAATATCAACCCTGCAATAAGTTAATCCATAAATTAAAAAATACAGCTGATGCAGCCGGTGTCAATATTATAATTAATAATATTTTATAGAGGATTACTAAGACATGTCGGAAATATTTACTTGTTCAAAATGAATAAAAGTACAGAAAAATACCTTTCTTTTCTCATGCCCCCCAAAAGAAATAAATAAGTCAATATCTTAGAATATTTGCATTTATTATGCATTTTTTGAACTAGCAATATTATAC
>NZ_BAVR01000022.1 GCF_000521465.1 Acetivibrio straminisolvens JCM 21531 | reverse complement strand
GTGAATGGGATGCTTAATTGGATAACTACATTTCTTTTTATAGTGGGTGTTATTCTTATTATTGTTAAAATGATGGACGATGAGGAACCTTATCATGCCTTAAAAATTATAGGTTATTACTTAATTGGTACTTTCAGATTTACTTTTAATAGAATACATATACCTCTTGGATTTATCATTTTCTTATTGTTTCTACGCAGCCCTGAAAAAAAACAACGAGGCAAAAGATACGCAGCAGGTCTTGGTTTACTTGCTTTTGTAGTTGCACTGGTGATTCCTGCCATTACTGAATCATATTATAAACGTACTCGTTACGTAGAGCCTATAACTACTAACATCTATGAGTTGAATTTTCAAAACCATTGGAAGAAAGTTGCAGAAACACTTGAATTAGATGAGTATTCTATGAAGACTACAAGAGCAGAGGGTTTAAAAATTGATTATGAAAAGGATGGGAAACTTAAAAGATTGAGATATGAAGTAACATGGAGAGAGGAAGGACAATTTCGTCATGCAACAGTCTATTTTCATGAAGGACAGAAAAAACTAACTGTAAGGGCAACGAAGGTAGACCAGTGGCTGCAATATGATAGATTAATAAGTATCGAAAGATTATTTGAGAAGTTAGACCAGATTAACATAAAAGACTTAACTCCTCAAGGTGAATTTTCTTATTATGGTTTTATATTTTCTGGAGAATGGACTAATTTTGCAATAAAGGATGGAGAGACATTTATTATTGAAGATAATAAGATTATTCCATATGCAGGAGAATTGCCTATTGAAGGGTATTGGATGAATACTTTTGGTATGAAGCAAACTGGGGAGCGTAGTAACGTCTCGACAGATGGTCATTACTATTTATTCGATGTACAGAGTAAATGAAATAATATAATTTTTGTATATAATGATGAAAAAGCCTGTATTATGTATTCTGCTGATTCTGTCCGTATTAATGATGGCAACTAGTTGCAGTATTGAGCATAATCCTGCTGTAATTTATAAAGTTAGTATAACAAAAGAACCAACGCAGGAAACGCTCGATACTATCCTGGAAAAAGTGAAATCATTTACTACTGTAGAAAACATGGATGAAATAGCGCGTAAAGTTGGTTGGAAACAGCGTGTGTCACAAATTTATCTTTGAATAAATACTGATAAAGACGACTTATTGAGCACGAATATTTCAGCAGGTATTATAAAACTGCAGTGGTAGAAGATAGAGAGGATAATATTGATGCATATCAAACTTGGAAAAAATCATCAACTCTGAAGGAAACAGATTTTAAAAACTAAGATTTTTATTATTATGAGTTTTTCGATTTTTTCGAAGTGTGTGAATAAATATTGCTGATTAGACAATAATTAATATGAGAAAAAAGTTCAAAAATTGTTTATAATAGAGTTGATTAGTAGTATAATATATACAAGAGGTGAGAAAAATGCTCATTCAATTTAATTTTAGTAATTTTAAATCATATAAAGATGAAGTTAGTTTGGATATGACTACAACTTCAATAAAAGAGCATCCTTATAATACTATCATTAACTCAAAAGGTGAAGGATATGTTAAAGTTGCAGCAATTTATGGTGCAAATGCCAGTGGGAAATCGGGGTGATAGATGCATTTAATTTTATGAGATTTTTTGTCTTGAACTCATTTAAAAGGGAAAGTGAAGGTGCGGATATTCCATTAAAGAGATTTGCATTTGATAAATCCAGCAGAAATGGTAAATCAGAATTTGAAGTGTTTTTTACTTATGAAAATAAAGAATATCAATATGGATTTGTAGTAGATAATAAAAGAGTATATGAAGAATGGTTATATAAACGGGACTTTAGAGGCAAAGATAAATATAATACATTATTTGAGAGAAGTTATGGCAAAGTCAACTGTGGTGAAAATTTAAAAGATGCTAAAGTATTTACTGATTTAGTTGGGGAATCAACATTGTTCTTATCCTTAATTTCCAATGCGAAAATTAAGGAAGCAAAGAACATATATAATTGGTTTTTGAATACTCAAGTCATGGACCTTGGTAATGCAGCGATTGAAGCATTAATAACAAGGGTATTGCCAATAAAAATAAAGGATGAAAAATATCTTAAAAGTTTTGAGAGGTTTTTAAAAGCAATTGATATTGGCATAGACGGAATAAGAATAGAGGAAATAAAACATACGTCAAGCGAAGAAGATGAGACAACTTATAAAGTGTATTCTAAACATGCATCTATAGATGCTAGTGGCTACATTGAGATTCCATTTTCAGAAGAATCAGGCGGTACACAAAAAATGTTTGGGCTCTATAATTTTCTGTTTAACTGTTTAAACGAAGGTAATACTTTATTTATAGATGAATTAGATGCTAAACTCCATCCTCTTTTATTAAGGTATATCATTAATATGTTTCATAATCCAGATATCAATAAAAATAATGCTCAATTGATTTATACTACACATGATGTATCTACTTTAACAAAAGAAACCTTTCGCAGAGACCAAATATGGTTTTGCGAAAAGGATAAAAAAGGAATCTCTAATTTATATTCATTGGTTGAATATAAATTAGAGAATGACAAGAAAGTTAGAAATGATGCTACTTATAATAAAGATTATTTAGCAGGTAGATATGGGGCTATACCATTACTAAGGGAATTTAATATTTTGGAGGAATAGGTATGGGGTCAGATGATTTATTTAAAAAGAGAAAAGGTGCTAAAAAGAAACGAAAAGAAAGTATTAGAGAAAGAGCCCCGTATAGATACTTGATTGTTTGTGAAGGAGGAAAGACAGAACCAAATTATTTTGAAGGTATTAAAAGAAAAATTGAAGCAAAGTATAGAGATAAAATTGATGTGAAAAATAAGATAGAGTTAGAAATAAAGGGAACTGGTAGAAATACAGAGGATTTGGTGGATTATACAATAAAACTTAGAAGCCTGAGTGAAATACCTTATGGACACACATGGGTTGTATTTGATAAAGATGATTTTACCGACGAACAATTTAATAACGCCATAAGAAAAGCACAAAACTCAGATATTGATGTTGCTTGGTCTAATGAATCAATAGAACTATGGTTTGTTTTGCACTTTGAGTATTTGCATTCGGCTATCCGCCGATATCAGTATATAGAAAAATTAAACGAACATTTTACAGCAAAAAGTATTAATAACGGTAAATATCATAAGAATTTAGATAATATATTTGATATTTTATGTAAGAATGGTAATATAAAGGAGGCAATCCGAAGAAGCGAGAAACTGAGAAAATATTATGAAGAGCAAGGTGTAACCTCCGAAGCCAATATGAATCCTTGTACGAATGTTGATAGATTGGTTGAAGAATTGCTGCAATATTTTGAGTAAGTAGGTTGGGATGGAAGAGGTGTCATTGTATAGACGGAGCCTACTTTGAAACATGATTTGGTAAGAGAGCCTCTAAAGATAAAAAACGGATTTTATAGAATAAAGACATTAGCAGGAATTAAATTCTGCCAATGCTTTTTCTTATTATTAGACTTAGTCCGAATGATGACAGGAAATTTTACAACTCAAAAGATAAACCCAAGGACTTGTAAAAATATTTTTTACAAATTGTATCTTTTTAAGGGCTTTTGGTGTATAATATAGTAGGAGGTGTAAAAAATGAGTATGGAATTATTATTCGAAAATCGAAAACTAATCGGTAAAAATATATTAAATATCATTAAAGACAATGGATATACAAAGTCTTCCTTTTCAAGGCTTACTAATATTTCACGGCCTACTTTAGATAAACTAATCAAAGGAGAAGTCGACAGCCTCGCTACATTCAAAACCCATATTCAAAAGATTTTGGACAGCCAGGACATGGATGAAGAACAACTACTAAATTATGTTCCAAAGTACAAGGCGAAAAAGGAACCTGTTTTTGCGCTGTCTGACAATGCTCCAGAAAATCATGCCCTGAACCCTAATGCTCAAGAGATGTTTGGTATTTTAGAGGATATAGTTCATATGTGCGAACTGTATTACAATTAAGAAGGTGCAGATTATGTCGGAATTAATAACGAGTAATAATCTTGAGCAGGTTATTGAAAAAAATAACCTGATTAAAGATGATATATTAGGATTAACAAATGATTTTACAGTCAGATTTAATAAGTCGAGGGTAACGGGACAGGATAAACTGTCTTTTTCGGTATTAAAAGAGAAGCATTTAATCCAGATTCCCATTGATGATGAGTATTGGGGCGGGGCTATTATTACAAAGGGAAATATTAAAATACCAGTTATCAATACAGCCCAGCCCCGTGTCTATCAATATTTTGTGGCATGGCATGAAATATATCATTTGTTCTATGACCTCAGTTTAAGGGATGAGACCCATAACATTGCCGTTGATATGGATTTAAATGAAAGAAAAGCAGATTATTTTGCTGCAAAAATGATTTTTGGCAATGTGTACGATTACTACTATTCATTAGATGATGAAGATTTTATCGACAGAGTCATAAAATGCATGGATGTATATAAGGCACCATATAAGGCAGTACTGATAGAACTGTTTGAAGAAGCCGTTACAAAATATAATGATTTGGATTTAAAAGAAAAAATTCTTGAGCATTTTGATAATAAACCTGAGAACTTAGTGCAGAAATTTATAGATTTGGAATTGGATGCAGAGTTAGTGAAACCCTCATATGTTGTAAGTTTAGGTGGTTTGGAGAAGAAAATACAAAGTGTTATGAAAGAAAACCCAGATGTCTCCCATCATAAAGATAATTATCAGTTTCTGCTCACGCTAAAGAATAAAATTAAAAAAGGAGTGGAGGGACTTGCCAAATGAAAGGAGAAGACATAAATGACTTAAAAAATACCTTTCCACGGGCAGGTCTCTCAAAGTTTGCATCCTGGATAATAATTCTGTTGAATTTTTAACATGGGTACGCAAGAGCGTCAGCCCTGAAAAGATATTTAGCCAGTATGATATGATTCTTATCCCCCAATGGGTATGGGTTGAGGTCTGTGATAGTGATAATAGAAAAAGTTACATAAATGATTTAAAACATTATTCGAAGGTCCAAATTATAGATGAAGTTGATTATTTAACATTGGTGGATTACAAAGAAGCAGAATTATACTATCTGTTTTTGCATTGCTGCTACAATGTGAGCAGGCTTGTTAGTTTTATCAAGAAAAACATCTTAAAAAATAGGCCTATAGAGGATTTAGACCCTTATGAGGAATGGCTTAGCGTGTTTTATGAAGAGGGACTAGACCAAAGAAAACTTTCAAACGGAAGAATTCAGAAGAAGAATGCAGGAGAGATATCTATTGCCGTTTTAAGTTATATCCTTTCCTATTATTACAGTGGAAGCATTGATATTATAACTATCTTCAGCAGTGACAGGGATACCTATGAATTTGTTTCTAAGGCTAAAGAAATGCTTTATAGAGATGAGCGATTTAAAGACAGGAGCAATACTTCCATAACTTTCAAATCGAATGACTTTTTGATTTATGAATGGACAAGGCTTGTATATAAACGAAGAAAATATTGATGCTTTTGTGGACAGTTACAGGCAGACGAGGAGAATAAAATTTACGAGAAAAAAACAGGATAATTCAATTGAGGAGCAAGACAAATTGATAGATAATGCAGCATTTTTAGAAATGTTAAAGGACAGCACGATACATTTAATCTTTTGAATATACTGGACTATAGTAAAAAGGTTTTAGTAGATTTTAAGCCTACCAAAACCTTTTTCTTATTGCTTTAATATTTCTTATCTTTTTTAAAGTATGATTGAACCTTTACGGTAAAAGAAAGAAGCATAATAAGGAATATACCTTGCAGGGAGCCTGCAATAAAGCGGATAAACATATTTTCTGTAATAATGGTAAATGGTAACAAAAACATGCTCATGAGAATTACCAGTTTTATAGTCAAAAAAACACTATGCCTCATAAAATACCTCCTTATGTTGGTTACACAGAATTTTATCCGACTACTGCATATTATTTCAAGTCAGATTTTACGTTTAAAATAAAGTCGGTCCATGATATAATGGAAATAGGTTCAAGGGAAATGGACTAAGTGCCATTGACACAGTCACCTAATAAAGGTGTCCAACTGTAGTCAGTGGCATTTTTGTTTTTCAGGGAATAGACGAATAAGGGAAAAGGGATAAGAGTTTTATTACAAAAAAGTTTTAGAGGCAAGGGATAAGGGACTTAAGGAAGTGGTGGATGAATTACATTACCATATCATTTCCCTTGTTCCATAATCCTTTGTACTTAATTTCTAACTCGGGAGGTATCTGCATGGCTAAGCGGAAAACGGATTGGGATGAAAATAAATTAAATAAATGGTTACAGGAGGGTAGGGGGCAGGGAGAAGGAAAGGAATATAAACCCTGGCTTACTGTTACAGATTTCTCCTCAAGGGGGAGGTGCAGCCGTATCAAGGGAATCAAAACGGGAAGGGTTCATCATTTTATGGCGGATATTGAAACCTGGTACTTTTACCTTTTAGAATTTGACGAAGGGAACAAAATAATCGATATTCGGGAGTTTTATCCGCTGCTGGATTTTGATGAAGTTGTCCAGGATAAGCAGGACATCAGCAAGGATTTATTTATTGACAAAAAAACTGGCTGTCCATACGTCCTTACCACAACATTTCTAATTACCGTTAAGTTGAAGAATGGGAAAACCTCATATGCTGCAAGAAGTGTTAAATCTTCAAAAATGCTTGAAAGGAAAACAGCGCTCGAAAAGTTGGAAATGGAACGCAGATACTGGCAAATAAAAGGCGTAGACTGGGCTATTGTGACTGAGAAAGACATAAACCGTGATAAAGCCAAAAACATAGAATGGGCGCTTTCATCAATACATATGCTGCCTGACATGAGGTTTAATGAGGATGATATAGTTGAACTTGGTTCAGCGCTTCAGTTCAGGCTTGCTAACAGTACAAAATCCATACGGAGTGTAATTGCTGATTTTGATTATGATTATGCTCTGGATACAGGGACAGGCCTGTTCTTGTTCCGTTATCTGGTTGCCGTAAAAGCGATTAAGATTGATATGGAAACACCAATAGACTTAAATGCTCCCGCAAACAGTATTCAAGTTGTTAAGGATATGGAGGAGGGAATAATAAGTGTTAACGGTTAATGCTTTAATTGAGTGGATAGGAAACGAGGCACAAGGGAGAGTGTAATTGAACGGATTCTATGGTTAGATGAAATGAGCGACTTAACTTATGTCATTGATGTAAATGCCAATAAACTTCCTTATGCAAAGACAATAAGCGAGTACAAAGTAGCCTTGGATACAGAGGAAGCAATAATGCTTGATAAAGACCCGTTTTCAAGAGTTGTTGATGAGGAATTACTGTCAGAGAAGGCTAAAGCCATAAGGGACAGAGCGTGGGAGGCTATATCAAGTATAGTTATTTTAGAACCTGAAATTTATTATCCAAGGGAAAGGGCTAAACATGTAAAAACAGTTGCACAAAAATACGGACTTTCAGAGAAAGTAATTTATAAATATTTGAAACGGTATTGGATAAGAGGCAAGATAGTAAATGCACTGCTGCCTGACTATGACCGGTGTGGTGGCAGGGGGAAAGAAAGGAATTCCAAAGGCATAAAGCGCGGACGTCCAAGAAAGCATGCAGATATTGTCGGCGATGGTATTAATGTTGACGAAGAAATAAAGCGCATATTCAGAATTGCAATAAACAGGTTCTACTATAGTTCTGCCAAGCATTCTTTGACTATGACTTATGAACTGATGCTAAAGGAGTATTTTAACGATGGCCATAGAATGGTGGATGGGAAGAAAATACCCCTTCTGAAATCATCTTCTGAGATTCCTACTTTTGGACAGTTCCGTTACTTTTTTGAGAAAGAACGTAATATCAAACGGGAGGTTTCAACCCGTTACAGCCCGAAGAAATATGAACAGGAGTACCGTCCTGTGTTGGGAAGTTCAAGCACGGATGCCATAGGACCTGGTTCGCTATTTCAGATTGATGCCACCGTGGCTGATGTATATTTGGTTTCTCGTTTTAACAGAACACATATTATAGGCAGACCTGTTTTATATATTGTCCAGGACTGCTTTTCCAAACTAATTGTAGGGCTATATGTAGGGCTTGAGGGACCGTCATGGATTGGAGCAGCAATGGCTCTTGCAAACACTGTTGGAAACAAAGTCTCTTTTTGTAGTCAGTATGGTATAGATATTCAGGAAGAAGAGTGGCCTGTACATCATCTCCCTCAGGCAATTTTGGCAGACCGTGGGGAAATGCTTTCAGACAATGCAGAGAGTTTGATTATGAATCTTGGAATTACCGTGAAGAACACCCCGCCTTTCAGAGCAGACTGGAAGCCGTTAGTAGAAAGATATTTTAAATTGACCAATGAGCGTACAAAGTCATTACTTCCTGGGGCAGTAAATACAGATTTTATGCAGCGTGGCGGGAGAGATTACAGGCTTGATGCGAAACTTGATTTAATGCAATTTACTGCCATTATTATAAAATGTGCGTTATTCCACAACAACCATTATCGTATTGACAATTACAACAAAGATGAAATGATGGTGGCAGACGAAGTGGAGCCTATTCCAAGAGAAATATGGAATTGGGGTATTGCTAACCGAATGGGAAAACTTCGGCATGTAGATGAGGAAGTCGTGAAACTTAACCTGATGCCGTCGGATAATGGGGTGGTTACGGCAAAAGGGATAAGGTTTAAAGGGCTGTTCTACAGTTCTAAATCAAGCATGAAAGAGCAGTGGTTTGTAAAAGCACGCAGCAGTGGAAGTTGGAAAGTGCCTGTATGTTATGACCCAAGAAACATGAATTACATATACATTAAGAAATCTGCCACCGAGTTTGAGAAATGCTACCTGCTGGAATATCAGACAGCCTTTAAGGGTAAGTACATCGAAGAAATTGAATACCTGATGGAGTGGGAAAAGATGCAAAAGGCTAAAAGTCTTGATGAGGGATTGCAGGCCAAGGCAGATTTAATAACAGAAATAGAAACAATAGTTGAAGGGGCAAAAAGCAAGACAAATAAAGAACTTTCACTATCAACAGAAAGCGATGCACAAAGGAAGAAAAATATACGGCAAAACAGGCAGGTTGAAAAGGAGATAAACCGGGAGACAGAGGCTTTTGAATTAGACAAGCAAATTAATGATAAGAGTGCAGAGGTAATCTCTTTTAATGATATTGAGGAGGAATTACCATCTAATCCTCTTGACTTGCTGAGAAGAAAACAGAGAGAGGCGTTTGGGAAGATTAGGGAATAAAGGCTTAAGTGAAATTTATTTCAGAGGTTGAAAGTACAAAGGAGAGATATGAAATTATGGGAAAAGTGGCAATACCTAATGGTGTGGAGGGGGAAGAGGCAGTATACAGGGAGCAAGTAATAAGAGAATATGTAGGAAATCCTTTTATAGAGGCTCTTCCTCCTATTTATGCTCCTGAAGAAGTGGTCGAGAAGTTGGCTGTTTATCCGTATTACAGTGAAGAAGAACGGAATCTCGATGCACACTACAGGATACATCTTACCCAAAAACTTTTTCAGTGTTTCCAGCCTCTACCCCAGCATTTGGATTTAGAAAGCAGGATTTCAAGAGTCATACGGCAGGGATACTTACCGAGGAATCCTATAAGCAAGGAATATGTAATAAGTTTAAAAGACGGATATAGGGCTGTACAGAATTGCGACATTAATGCCAACCAGCAGTTTAGGAGCACAGCCTGTGGCTTTACTATTATTGGCGTATCAGGTATGGGAAAGTCAGTGTCGGTCAATAGGGTTCTTTCCATGTATCCGCAGGTTATTGTACACAGCAGGTATAAGGGGCAGGGATTCAGTTTCTACCAGTTGGTGTGGCTAAAGTTGGATTGCCCCTTCGATGGCAGTGTAAAAGGGCTTTGCATTGATTTTTTTAACAAAGTGGACCAACTAATGGGGACTGATTTTTACAGGAAGGTTGCTAACTCAAAGAAGTCTGTTGACTATATGCTGACGCTTATGTCCCAGGTGGTAAGGAATACAGGGTTGGGATTGCTGATTATCGATGAAGTCCAGCATTTGTGCGGTGCAAGAGGGCTTGGAGATGAAAAGATGCTCAACTTTTTTGTAACTCTTGTCAACACTGCTGGAGTGCCCATAATTTTAATCGGAAATCCCAAGGCTATGTCAATTTTGCAAAGTGAATTCCGACAAGCCAGAAGGGGTTCAGGCCAGGGTGATATGATATGGGAAAGGCTGCAGAATGATGAAAACTTCGAAATATTGCTTAATTCCCTCTGGCAGTACCAGTGGACACGGAGGGAAAGTGTCCTTACAAAGAGTATACAGGAATTATTGTATGAAGAATCCCAGGGAATAATCGATATTATCTGCAAAATCATTGTCATGGCACAAACCGTTGCCATTTCCACAGGAAAAGAGCAGGTCAATGAAAAACTAATACGGCAAGTGGCAAGAGAACATTTCCAGTTGGTAAGGCCGATGCTTTTGGCTTTGAAGTCTGAAAACATGAGGGAGATTGCTAAATATTCTGATATTTGCACGGCTGAAGTTGATTATGGCAAGTTAGTAAATCAGGAGAAACTGCCAGTAGAAATGCGGATGAGAATAAGGGCAATAAAGGAGCAAAAGGAAAAAAGGGAAAAGGAAAATAAGGCATCAAAAATGGAACAGGCTCTTTACAAGTTAGCGGAACTTGGTATTGAAGTTTCAAAAGCCAGAAAAGCCATTGAAGCAGTGCTTGAAGCAGAAGACCATAATATAGATGAAGGACAACTTGTTATAAAAGCGATTCAGGTTCTTTCAGGAAACACAACGGAAAAGAAGTCTAAAAAAGTGAAGACTACTCCGAAATCAGAAAATGACTTGCGCTATATTGTGGAGGAAGGTAGAAATCAGGGTAAATCGGCATATGATGCATTAAAGGACAAGGGATACATCAAAGGAGAGAAGAATGATACTTTGTTCAAGGCGGTGTAATTTAAATGATGCATTTTTTTCCAACCCCATATCCTGATGAAATCCTTTATAGTGTATTGGCACGCTATAGTGTTCGCTGTGGGATTACAAGTTATCAAACTATCATGGAGAGCATATTTGGAAAGTGTAGTTCCAGGGCTGTAATGGAAATGCCTTTTAATTTGAATTCGCTGGTATCTAACCTACCTGTGAATTGTCCTTATACTGCTGATGATTTGATTTATAATCATACTCTGTACCCATTCTTTACTGCATTTCTTCCAAAAGAACGGGCAGAAGAAGTAAAACAATTAATGCTGTCTGAAGGTGGAAGCAAAATTTATGGTAAAGCAGGTATTATCGGCAGTAGGATTCCACTAAACCAATATTTAAGATTTTGTCCCAAATGCTTCGAAGAAGAGCAGAAATTGTATGGTGAAGGATATTGGCACAGGTTGCATCAGATACCCTTTGTAATGGTGTGTCCTATACATAAAGCGATTCTTCATAATAGTACTGTTTTAGTGCGGGGTCATAATCCACAAGCCTATGTACCTGCTGACGCTGATAACTGCATTAATAATGAATTACTTTATTTCAAACCTGAAACGATAGAGAAGTTTGTACTCATTGCCCAAGATGCAAAAGTATTGCTTGAAAACCAGTATCCCAATAAGCAGTTTAAATGGTTTGCTAAACAGTATTTAGAAAGGTTTAAGGAATTAGGGTATGCCAATATTAATGGTAAAGTGTATTGGGAAGAAGTAATAAAGGACTTCATAGATTTCTACGGATTGGAGTTCCTAAATGCTGTTTGTTCTAATATAGAAGACAAGGAACAGAAGATGGCTGAAAGAAATTACACATAGTGATGCAAAGTCGGTGTATCCAATTCGGCACCTGATGCTGGCAAGATTTTTAGGAATAGGAGTAGAAGAACTTTTTATAAAAGAGTTAAATTACAGACCTTTCGGAGAAGGACCTTGGGTATGTCTTAATCCTGCTGCTGACCACTTTCTTGAACCTGTAATAAAAGACGTAGAAATAAAGTATAGGCGTAGAAATAAGAACACTAATGGTTTTTTCAGATGTCCCTGCGGATATGAATATATGGAAACAGTTACAAGAGAACAAGGAGAAAGGGGTAAGGGGCGGCGCAGATTTGTCAGGGTTGTAGAGTATGGACATGTATGGAAGGCTAAGGCTCATGAATTGCATGAAAGTGGAGTAAGTATTCAGGAAATTGCAGTAAGACTTAATGCAGATATTAGTACTGTAAGAAAGTATATTTCTGAAAAAGGACAGGAAAAAAGCAAAAAGTTAGTAGAACGTAATAGTGTTGCTTCTGCGGAGTTTGAAGTAAAAAGACAGTATCACAGGGAAAAGTGGCTTCAGATAGTCAGGGAAAATCCAGACAAGGGCAGACTTGAATTACGGAGCTGGGTAAATATACCTGTACCTGGTTATGCAGGAATGACAAGGAGTGGTGGGAGAAAAACACCCCTGCAAAGAAATACGTTCAGGCTTACAGTAATGTTGATTGGGAAACTAGGGACAAGGAAATCTTACAGCATGTTAAGCAAACTGTTCAGGAGATTTTAGAAAGTGATGAAAAACCTCAACGAATTAGCCTGCGGTTGATTAAAACTAAGTCAGGACTTAAAAGTTTTGACCTTCAATTGGATAAATTACCGTTGACTAAATCATTCATCAATTCTGTTATAGAGAACCCTATGGATTTGCACAAAAGGCGTATACAATGGGCGATTGATAAACTTAATGAAGAAGGCAAAGCATTAACTGTTTCTAATATTACTGTCATGACAGGTGTTGGTAATAAATATAGGAAACTAGTTATAGAGGAGATTAAAAAGGCGTTAGAAGAGTTAGGTGAGAGGTAGGGATAAGTAAAAAAGTAGTTTATTTTACAAAATATATTGTGTAAAATATGAATATAATTACGAATTTACAATGTTATAAAATGAGAATTGTGAGGGTGCGAGAGTGAAAATTATCGAAGATATAGATAAAAATGAAGTAATAATTAATGATATTCGAATAGAAGGTTCTATAGCAGATGAAAAATGCCCAAAGTGTAATAATTTCTTGATTTTGTATGAAAAATATGATTCATATTTTTGTGCTTATTGTAACGAATGGACAGAAAGAAAATGTAGCGACCCTGATTGTTTTTTTGTAAGGATAGACCCAAAAAACCTTTATGAATAATGTCAGTTTGCATTATCGATAAAATGCGATTTAGGTATTATATTTTTGGTACATTTAAAAATTGAAAACGTCAGGTCCACGAAAGACTTTATTTATGTTTTAAAAATGATATAATTTTCTTTTCGAAGCAAATTTATTTTTCTTAGAATAACTTTATTTTCATTTTGGAACGACTTACGATTAGTTTATTTCAAAAGAATAAAACAACGAGAAATAGTGTAACAATTAAGCAATATATGATAAATCATTCCATGCCGTTAACATAAATCATATAAAAGGGTACTTATGCATATTTTTGTAGTCTATAACCCTGAATTCCTGATAACATATACGGCCATGTAACCCTTATATTTCAGGGCTTACAAAGCCATGAAGTTAGGGAATGACTTTATTTTCTTTTCGGAACAACAATATTTTCATTTTGGAACGACTTAGGCTATTTTCATACCAAAACTTGAACCTTACCCCTTAAATCCTTAGTCCTATCTATGTGAATATAAAATAAACTCATTCCATCCCCAACTCCGCAAACCCGCATGGTTGATGGATGGGATAAAATGGATGCAAATAAAGATGTTCCATAAAATAGATGATTAGATAGAATTAAATGGGAAAATTGGAAGAGAAAAAAGTAAATAAAGTTGTTCCTTTTACAGGGGAAAGGGGTAAGGGAAAAGGGATAAGGATAGAAAGATAAAATCCTTTGTAACCTGCATGATAAGTGGATTACAAAGGATTGATTTATTTTATTGGATAACATCCTTATCCCTTAAACCTATTCCCTTAACCCTGTTCCAACGGAACAACTTTATTTGCAGCGGAACGACTTTATTTGCAATGGAACGAGTTTATTTGATGTTTACAAAAACTACCCCCACAAAACAAACTCACTCATAATCCTTCACCAACAGAGCACGTATATAACCACGCTCTTTAGAAGTTGAATCCACATAAAAGCCTCTGCCGTAATAGAACCGCATAAGCTCCGCATACTTTGATGCAGTATGCAGACTCACCCTCTTAATCCTCTTTGCTGTGAGCAGTTTGTCAACAAGATTCATCATGGCCTTGCCGATACCAACGTTGTGATACTGAAGGCGTACACCGAATCTGCTTATGTAAGCGGTATTATCCGGCAGGATTTGAACCCGGATTGTTCCCACCGGAATATTATCAATAAATGCAATAAATACTTCTTTAGTTTCAATGTCCCTCTTTATATCTTCCAATGACTCTTCCAGGGCTTCCATGGTACCGGTAAGCCCTGTGTCCTGCATATACTTTTCAAACGCTTCCTTAGTGATGCTTTGAATTGCTTCGGCATCTTCCAAAGCAGCTTTTCTAATTACAAATGAATAATTCATATTAACCACCGACTACCTATTCCCCATAAGCAATGCCATTATTGCCTTCTGGACGTGCAACCTGTTTTCAGCCTCGTCAAAAATAACGGATTGGGAGCCGTCGATTACATCCTCGGTTACCTCATAGCCCCTGTAGGCAGGTAAGCAATGCAGGAATATTGCATCCTCACGAGCCTTTGAGAATAGGTTGCTGTTTACCTGATAAGGCATAAATATCTTGATTCTTTCTTCCTTTTCAGCTTCCTGTCCCATACTTACCCAGGTGTCGGTGTAAACAACATCGGCATCTTTAATTGCCTCTTCCGGATCTTCAGTCAGCAAAATATTTGAACCGGAGGCTTTAGCGTCTTCTTTGGCTTCCTCCACTATCTGGCTGTCACATTCATAACCCTTTGGTGAAGCAACTGCAATGTCCATGCCTACCTTGGCGCAACCGTGAAGCAGTGAGTTTGCAATGTTGTTTCCATCTCCAATATATGCAAGCTTAAGTCCTTTTAAAGTTCCCTTGTGCTCATAAACAGTGAAGAGATCCGCGAGAATCTGGCATGGATGCATTAGGTCAGTGAGACCGTTTATAACAGGCACATTGCCGTATCGGGCGAGATCCTCTACGTCACTGTGGGCAAAGGTTCGAATCATTATTCCGTCAATATATCTTGAAAGAACCTGAGCGGTATCATAAATGGTTTCGCCGCGTCCCAACTGTATGTCATTTGAACTTAAGAATAAAGGATAACCGCCAAGCTGGTACATTCCTACTTCAAAGGATACACGAGTCCTTGTGGATGACTTTGTAAAAATCATACCAAGGGTTTTTCCCTTGAGCAGGTGGTGCGATATACCTTCCTTTTGCTGCCTTTTGAGTTTTTCTGCAAGTTTGAAAATTGATTCAAAATCCTCCAGTGTTAAATCGTGAAGACTGATTAAATGTTCCATAAAAACACCTCCCGTTTGTTTTTTTACTGCGTTTTAATTTGAATATTCATCCAGTGAATATATTTCAGTTTCTTCTCCGGATGTCATGTGTTCCAGAATTGATATCATTGATCTTGCAGTATCCAGAGAAGTAATACATGGAATATTATACTCAATAGCTGTTCTTCTTAGTATAAAACCAAGTCTTTCAGGTATTTTACCCCGGGTTGGAGTATTGATTACCAGAGATATTTTGTCTTTCTTTATCATTTCAATCATTTCATCATCCGATACCATATCTACTTCTATGCCGACACCGGAGAGATTGGTGTATGTGCCTCAGAAGCGACCAGGTTAAAGCCTAAGTCCGAAAGAGCCTGAGCAATCTCAATACATTCCGTTTTATCTCTGTCGGCTACCGAAAGAAGTACGCTTCCGCCGGATGGAATTTTAAGTCCGGACGCAACAAGCGCTTTGTATAATGCTATATGATAATCCTTTGAAATTCCCATTACCTCACCGGTGGACTTCATTTCCGGTCCAAGGAACGTATCAACAGTGGTGAGTTTTGCAAAGGAGAATACAGGAGCCTTTACAGCTACAAATTCAGACTCTTTGTAAAGTCCGGGAGTATATCCTAAGTCCCTCATTTTATATCCCATGATAAACTTTGTGGCAACATCAACCATAGGAATTCCGGTTACCTTGCTCATTACAGGAATTGTACGGCTCGCACGAGGATTAACTTCTATTACGTATACTTTATTATGACGGTCTATAACAAACTGAATATTAAACAGACCAACTATTTTCAATGCCTTTGCCAGCCTTACGGTATAGTCTACAACGGTGTTCTTCGTATCTTCATCAAGCGTTTGGGGAGGATATATTGAAATACTGTCTCCGGAATGAACTCCGGCTCTTTCAATATGCTCCATAATTCCCGGAATCAGTACATCTTCACCGTCACAAATACCGTCCACTTCAACTTCTTTGCCTTCTACATACTTGTCTATCAGAATAGGATGTTTTGTTGAGAGGCCGACAGCAAGCTGCATATATTCTTTGAGGGTCTCATCATTATATACCACTTCCATCGCTCTGCCGCCGAGAACATATGATGGCCTTACAAGAACGGGATATCCGATTCTTTGAGCTATTTCCTTTGCTTCTTCAAAGGAGAAAGCTGTATCGCCCTCCGGCAATGGTATTCCCAGCTCTTCCAAAAGATTTAGGAATCTATCCCTGTCTTCAGCAATATCAATGCTTTCGACCGAGGTGCCGAGAATGTTTACTCCTTCTTTTGCCAGTGTTCCCGCAAGGTTTATTGAAGTCTGGCCTCCAAATTGAACAATTACGCCAAGAGGATTTTCCTTTTCAATTATATCAAGGACACATTCCTTGGTAAGGGGCTCAAAATACAATTTATCGGATGTATCAAAATCGGTACTTACCGTCTCAGGGTTGTTGTTTATTATAATTGATTCGATTCCCAGTTCCCTTAAAGTCTTCACAGAGCGAACACTGCAGTAGTCAAACTCAATACCCTGACCTATCCTTATAGGGCCTGAACCTATAACTATAACCTTCCTTTTATCGGATACAATTACGTCATCGGTTTCTTCGTAAGTTGAATAGTAGTACGGAGTTACAGCTTCAAATTCACCGGCACAAGTATCAACAATTTTATATACCGGGCGAATAGGGTATTTGCTTCTAAGTTCCAAGACCGTATCAAGAGGCACATTTATGAGATTTGCTATATATGAGTCTCCAAAACCGGTCTTTTTTGCTCTGGAGTAAAGATCATAATCGAGCCATGCGATACCGGCATTTTTAATCTCTTCCGCCATCCTGACGATTTTTTCAAGTTTCTTTACAAAGAATATGTCGATTTTTGTTATATTGCTGATTTCATCTGAAGATACTCCTTTTTGGAGTGCTTTGCAGATGGCAAAAATTCTTTCGTCACTTGGTGTCTTGATAAAGTCAACAAGTTCCTCTACGGTTTTGTTATCAAAAAGGCTTAGACCAAGTTGATAATTCATTTTTATATCAAGGGAGTCAATAGCTTTTAGCAGGGACTCTTCAAAGGTTCTGCCTATGGCCATTACTTCACCCGTTGCCTTCATCTGGGTACCTAGCGACCTGTCGGCATTGGAGAATTTGTCAAAAGGCCAACGGGGCACCTTTGTAACCACATAGTCGATTGAAGGTTCAAAACATGCGTAAGTATTCTGAGTAACCGAGTTTTTGATTTCATCAAGGTTAAGACCGATTGCAATTTTGGCTGCAACACGCGCAATAGGGTATCCGGTTGCCTTGGAAGCAAGGGCGCTGGAACGGCTTACCCTTGGGTTTACCTCAATTACAACATATTCAAAGCTGTTGGGGTTTAGTGCATACTGAATATTGCAGCCGCCTTTTATATTAAGAGCACGAATAATCTTCAATGAAGCAGATCTTAACATCTGGCTTCAACATCCGACAAAGTCTGGCATGGGGCAACAACAATGCTGTCACCGGTGTGAACCCCGACAGGGTCAAAGTTTTCCATGTTACATATTATAATGCTGTTGTCGGCACCGTCCCTTATAACCTCATATTCAATTTCCTTCCAGCCTGCAACACTTTGCTCTAAAAGAACCTGATGTATGAGGCTAAGCTTTAGCCCTTTACCGCAAATATATTTGAATTCGTCCATATTATGGGCAATACCGCCGCCGGAGCCTCCTAATGTATAAGCCGGGCGAATGATAATAGGAAAGCCGACTTCTTCGGCAAATTTAATGGCGCTGTCAAGATCGGTTGAAATTGTGCTTAAGGGTACTTTTTCACCTATTTCCTGCATAGTCTTCTTAAAAAGTTCCCTATCTTCGGCCTTTTTAATTGACTCCAGGGATGTACCCAGAAGCTCGATTCCCATTTCCTCCAAGATCCCGTCTTCCGCCAATTCTACTGCCATATTCAAGCCTGTCTGACCGCCCAAAGAGGCTAAAATTCCATCAGGCTTTTCTCTTTTGATTATTCTTTTGACGAAATCAAGGGTAATGGGTTCTATATATACTTTATCTGCTGATTGGGTATCGGTCATTATTGTCGCAGGGTTGCTGTTTACAAGAACGACTTCGATGCCTTCTTCTCTTAGAGCTTTACAAGCCTGCGTCCCCGAATAGTCAAATTCGGCAGCCTGACCGATAACTATAGGTCCCGAACCAATAACAAGGACCTTTTTTATTTTATCTATTTTTGGCATAATTACCTCCATGCACAAAGACTCAATTAGATTATAGGTTGTCCGTCTATCATTTTAATAAAGTCGTCAAATACGTATGAAGAATCATCCTGTCCTAAAACGGCTTTGGGGTGATATTGAACTCCCAAGATTGGATAATGTTTGTGTCTAAAGCCTTCTACAGTATTATCATTAATATTTATATGGGTAACAAGTATTTCATCGCTAAAGTCATTTTCCAGCGCATAATTGTGGCATTGAGAAGTTACATAGCATCTTCCTTTGATATAATCCCTGACAGGTTGATTTGAACCGTGATGACCGAACGGAAGCTTAATGATTTTACCACCAAGGGCGAGGCCTAAAAGCTGGTGCCCCAATCCGATTCCAAGCATTGGCTTTTTGCCTATGAGTTCTTGTACGGTGGACTTGACAAACGGAAGTTCGGATGGGTCCCCAGGTCCGTTGGATAAAAGTATACCGTCGGGATTATAGCTCATAATTTCATTTGCCGACGATGAAGCCGGAAGAATATATATATCGCAGTTAATTTTCTCTAATGATTTTATAATACTGTGTTTTACACCAAAGTCCATCACCACCACACGTTTTCCTCTGCCGGGCTTGTGGATGGGAGATTTTGTAGATACCTCCATTACTGAGCTCTTCTTTTCTGTCTTCTTTTTCATAAGCTTTTCAAGGAGCAAATCTATATTTCCCGACTCGGTGGAAATTATACAGTACATACTGCCTTTGCTCCTAATGTGTTTGGTGAGGGTTCTTGTGTCAATACCTTTGATGCCGACAATTCCGTTGGAAACGAAATATTCCTCAGGAGTGATTTCACAACGCCAGTTGGTAGGTGTATCCGAAAGCTCCTTAACTATGAATCCCTGAACGTGGGTTTTGTCGGATTCGTTATCATACCGGTTGAAACCGTAATTTCCAATCAATGGATAGGTCATAGCAACTATTTGACCGTTGTATGACGGGTTGGTCAGTATTTCCTGATAACCTGTCATGCATGTGTTAAAAGCGATTTCTCCAATTGCTTCTCCAGCCTTACCGAAGGCTTCTCCCGTAAAATATGTTCCATCTTCCAAAACTAAAACTGACTTCATTTCTCAAACTCCTTAAACTAATATTATTTTAAATATAAAAAATATTATAAAAGTCTATATTTTTAATTAAATTTAATATGCTTGAAATACACTGTCCAGCGTATCTATCATGCCGTCAATGTCTTGCTCAGTAACAATCAGAGGAGGCAGCATCCTTATGATATTCTTGCCTACGCTTCCAACCAAATAGCCCTTATCGAAACATTTGTTTCTAATTTCCACTGCTGCATCTGTCGAAAGCTGAATACCTATCATGAGACCTTTGCCTCTTACGTCTTGAATAATGCTGTATTTTTCGGCAAGCTCCGAGAGCCTCTTCATAAAGTAGTCTCCCATTTTTGCCGAGTTTTCCACGAGTCCATCGTTTATCAGAGCATCCAAAACTGCCAGTGCCGCTGTACATGCGAGAGGATTGCCTCCAAAGGTCGAACCGTGGTCTCCTGGTTCAAAAGCACTTGCACGTGTTCCTTGGCACAGAGTGCACCTATTGGGAATCCGCCTCCCAAAGCTTTTGCAAGCGTGAATATGTCAGGCTCCACACCGAAATGCTCATATGCAAAGAGCTTTCCCGTACGGCCCAGACCGCACTGAACTTCATCAAAGATAAGGAGTATGCCTTTTTCATCACAAAGCTTGCGTACGCCTTTCAAATACTCCAGAGAGGTAAGGTTTACTCCGCTTTCACCCTGTATAGGCTCAATCATTACTGCGCAGGTTGAACCGTTTATTGCTTTTTCGAGAGCGTCAAGATCGTTTATTGGCACTTTCAAAAAGCTTGGAGTGAGAGGAGAGTAGGGTTTTTGGTATTTGTCCTGGCCGGTTGCGGCGATGGTGGCAAGAGTTCTTCCGTGGAAAGACTTTTCTAAAGTTATGATTTCGTACTTTTCCGGCATTCCTTTCTTTTTAAAATAGATTCGTGCAAGTTTAATTGCTCCTTCGTTTGCTTCCGCACCGCTGTTTGCAAAAAATACCCTGTCGGCACAAGAGATGCTCACAAGTTTTTCTGCAAGCTTTGCCTGGGACTCTATGTAATAGAGATTGGAACAATGTATGAGCTTTTCAGCCTGCTGCTTTATGGCATCGACAAGCTTGGGGTGTGAATGTCCCAAAGCGCTTACCGCTATGCCGCCAAGAAAGTCATAGTACTTGTTTCCGTCTATGTCCCAGAGATTGATTCCTTTTCCGTGGGAAAAGCATACAGGGGTTCTGTTTCCGAATGTATTCATAAAGTATTTTTTGTCCAAATTGATAATTTCTTCTAGTTTCATAGAAAACCCTCCCCGATAAAAAATAATACTAATAATTATACAGAAAAATGTATAAAAATGCAATAGATAATATTAAACTCAACACGGTTAAATTCTAAAAGAGTACTTCCATAATGACATGAAAAGAAACACCTTGGCTCAATCGAAAGGAAAACTCTTAGCAATGTTATTGGGAAAAAAAGAAAAGATGAAATTGAAGAGTTATTTGAATTATTAAAGATAAAATCCAAACCGCTATTTATGAAAGCAAAAAGAAATAAAAATGCATTTTAGGCTGCCGAATAAAACGCCACAAAGCAGCTAACTATATTTTGAAACAAACATAAGCAATATTAAAGATGCTTTCTGACTTGATTAATGAAATCTTCACGAAGTTTGATTTTTTCATCATCAACTAAATTGAAAAAGAAAGAAAGGATATTATTGCTTTCTTCCGTCATAGCCGTATATTGCAGACCGTAATCGGCAAAGTCAGTCTTAGGTGAAATTCTGTTTATTTTTCCACGGGTATTTATTGACTGCTTGTTTGGAAGAAAAATTGAAAAATCAAGTTCACCTTTGTCAATTTCGAAATAGTCCTTAGAGTAAAATGCCATTCCGACATAGCTTATGTTGTGTATTATAACAAACCGTTCCTTAGGGGAGTCAGGGATCCTTACAGTTGCACCCAAATAAACATCATGGCGAGGGAAAACCCTTGTATTCTTAATTTCCTTAACATCTTTTATATCTATTGTTATATAACTGGGGTACTCCGGCCTGATTTTCACTATTTCACCTTCAAACAAAATCTCGCTATGTTCGCTGGAGTACTTTATTGTAATAGACTGTCCCAGCATTATAATATTTTCAAGATATTCGTTTAACAACGCAACGGATATCATATTTTTTTCAGCTTTATAAACTATATTCCGAATCCAAATGTTGCTGTTTTTAAGCTTTGTATTTACAACCATTCCCTCTTTAAGAACCTTTGATGCTACGTCTTTCTTCAAAAGGATCAATCCTCCCCATGGTAATGGTGATTGGACAATATTGATTAAATTATTCTTTATAAAAGTCTAAAATCCTTCAAAATTTGATAAAATTCCTTATAATTTTTAATTATTTATTGTTATTTATATAATACATATTATATAATATGTAAATTTTATAGTTTTTCACGGGTATGATAAAGTATCCTTTCCTTCATGATCATAGTCCCGATTCCTTTGTTTGTAAATATCTCAAGCAGCAAACAATGAGGAATTCTTCCGTCTATGATGTGGGTTCTTCCTACCCCTTTTTCGAGGGCTTCAATACATCCCAATACCTTAGGAATCATCCCGCCGTCAATGATTTTTTTGTCGATGAGGTCAAGAGCCTCCGCTGACGTTAGGGCAGGTAATATTTCATCAGAGTCTTTACTTTTTTTGACTCCCGGGACATCCGTAAGGAGCATTAGTTTTTCTGCCTTTAAAGCAGCAGATACCTCTCCGGCAACGGTGTCGGCATTGATATTGTAGCTTTGTCCGTCCTTGCCGATTCCTATAGGAGCAATTACAGGAATGTATTCATCCTTTGCCAGGAGCTCAATCAACTTTGAATTGATATTTGTTATTTTTCCGACATATCCAAGGTCTGTTTCCTTACCATCTACCATTGTTTTATATTGCTCGCATTCTATGATATTTCCGTCAATACCGCATAGTCCGATAGCTTTTCCGCCCATCTGGTTCAATATTGAAACAATTTCTTTGTTGGTTTTGCCCACAAGCACCATCTGTGCAACATCCATTGTTGCCTTGTCTGTCAGTCTAAGCCCGTTGACAAACTGGCTTTTGATGTTGAATTTGTCAAGAGCTTTGTTAATATCCGGCCCGCCGCCGTGGACAACCACCGGATTCATTCCAATATATTTAAGAAGAGTTATATCTTCCATTACAGATGTTTTAAGCTCTTCGTTTATCATAGCATTTCCGCCGTATTTTATAACCACTGTTTTACCGTAAAGTTTCTGAATATAGGGAAGAGCCTCTATAAGTATTTCAGCTTTTTTTATAACTGTCTCCATTGATGTTTCCAAAACAATACCCTCCAAACATAAATATTTTATTTAATCGTTATTATAGGTAGAGACCGGAATTTTCAAGTCCTCTGTGTTCTGGAAGTCCGAACATTATATTGAGATCCTGAACAGCCTGACCGGCAGCACCTTTACCTAAATTGTCAATGGCAGAGAGAACAATAACTCTGTTTAGGCGCTTATCTACAACAAGGCCGATATCAATAAAGTTTGACCCTGCTACGAATTTTGTTTCGGGAAGTTTACCTTCATCCAGTATCCTGACAAAATATTCATTTTTATAATATTCCTTATACAGCTCGATTAATTCCGATGTTGATTTTTCACAATTCAAATTTGCATAAATGGTTGCAAGCATTCCTCTTTTCATGGGCACAAGGTGAGGTGTAAAGGAAACGGTAAGTTCCTCGCCCGCTAAAAGAGAAAGCTCCTGCTCAATTTCAGAGGTATGCCTGTGGGTAGAAACATTGTATGCTTTGAAATTTTCGGTACACTCGCAGAACTGGTAGGGAAGATCAGTCTTCCTTCCGGCTCCCGAAACTCCCGAGGCAGCGTCGATTATAATGTTTTTTGTGTCAACAAGTCTGTTTTTAATTAAAGGTGCAAGTCCCAATATTGAGCATGTAGGATAACAACCGGGATTGCCTACTATCTGAGCATTTTTTATTTCTTCCCTGTGAAGCTCGGGCAAACCGTACACTGAAAGATCGAGTAGATGAGGCATTCCATGGGTGGTGTTGTACCATTTTTCATACACTTCTACAGACTTATAACGAAAATCACCGCTGTGGTCAACTATTCTTTTACCCTTTTCAATAAGCTTTGGTATTACTTCTTTTGATATACCGTGGGGAAGTGCGGTAACAAAAACCTCAGCCTTATCGGCAATTTTATCTATATCAAGCTCGTCGCATTCCATGTCAAAAATATTTTGAGGTGCGGATATACATCCGATATTTTCTGTCCTGCAAAGCTATGGGATACGACAGAAGTAATATTTATATCCGGATGGTTTTGTAGAAGACGCACTATTTCTATTCCAACATAGCCGGTAGCTCCTATGATTCCTACATTCGCCATTTAAACATCCTCCCAACAAAAAAGTTCTTTGTAATAAATCAATAATCATAAAATTGTCAATTGATTTTATAATTATACATTCTCATGCATAAAAATTCAATATTGATTTTTATCAAATTTGCGTTTGCATAACAATAGGTTTACAGCAAATATTACCAAAACTCTAAAGCTTCTAAAATACTTTTCCGATACAAGTACATAAAGGCTTTGGGGCAGATGTATTAGCGGCATAAAATATAGGTTTACCTTTATGCAAAGTAACTAAATACTCAAATAATTTTTGTGAAATTGTATACTAGTTGAAGGATTGGATTACATGTTATATTAATATCATTGAAACTAATGCTCGTAAATAATTGGGAGGGAAAGAAATGGCAAGCGTTAAACTAAAAGGCATATACAAAAGGTATCCAGGTGGAGTTACTGCGGTAAATGACTTTAACTTAGACATTGAAGATAAGGAATTTATTATATTGGTAGGACCATCTGGATGCGGAAAAACTACGACATTGAGAATGGTTGCCGGATTGGAAGAGATTTCAGAAGGTGAGCTTTACATAGGAGACAAACTGGTCAACGATGTGGCACCAAAGGATAGAGATATCGCAATGGTTTTCCAGAACTATGCTTTGTATCCTCATATGTCCGTATTTGACAATATGGCTTTCGGATTGAAGCTCAGAAAGGTTCCGAAAGATGAGATTAAGAGAAGAGTTCTTGAAGCTGCAAAGATTCTTGATATAGAACACTTGCTTGAAAGAAAGCCGAAGGCATTGTCCGGAGGTCAGAGACAGAGGGTTGCGTTAGGCCGTGCTATAGTTCGTGACCCTAAGGTATTCTTGATGGATGAGCCTCTGTCAAACCTTGATGCAAAGCTCAGAGTTCAGATGAGAACAGAAATCAGCAAGCTGCATCAGAAGCTTCAGACAACATTTATCTACGTTACCCACGACCAGACAGAAGCTTTGACCATGGGTACAAGAATTGTTGTTATGAAGGACGGATACATTCAACAGGTTGATACTCCGACAAATCTTTATGAAAGACCTTGCAATATGTTCGTTGCAGGATTTATCGGAAGCCCGCAAATGAACTTTGTAAATGCAAAGGTTGAAAAGCGCGGAGATGAAATGCACCTCTTGTTTGGAAAACAAGATATCAAGCTTCCGGAAGGAAAAGCTAAGAAGCTTGAAGGAAGTGAATATGTAGGTAAAGAAGTAGTAATGGGTATACGTCCTGAAAACGTTCATGATGAAGCTATTTATCTTGAGTCAATGGCTGACAGCACTGTAGATGCAAGAGTTGAAGTTGTTGAAATGCTTGGTTCGGAAACATTGCTTTATATGGTAATAGATGATATTGAGTTTACTGCAAGAGTTAATCCGAGAACAAAAGCAAGACCTGGCGATGTAATTAAGGTTGCTTTTGATACCAACAAGATTCATCTCTTTGATAAAGAGACAGAAAAAACTATTATGAACTAATAATGAGTATAAATAAAAAAGGAAAGATTTATTTGAATCTTTCCTTTTTATTTTATTTTGTGTATAATAAAATATAGGGTTGAAAGTTAATGCTCTTTGCTTTATACCAGCTATAAAAAAGGAAGGATTAAAATGTCTATAAAGCTATATCAGAATCTCGTAAATCAAATAAAGGACGTAATTGATTCGGAGTTTGGAATAATGGACGATACCGGACTTATTCTGGCATGCTCAAATGAAAAAAAAAGTGGGACAGAGTAATCCTTTGGTGTCTGAGGTAATAAGGTCTAAGGATCAGTTTGTAGTAATTGAAGGACAGACTTTTCAAAAAGTATATATAAAAAACAAACTCGAATTCATTACGTTTATTAGTTCGGAATGCGCAAATAGCCAGAAATTTCTTGCGTTGATTTCAATCAATACCATTAACATGAAGAGCTATTTTGACGAGAAATATGATAAGATCAGTTTTATAAAAGGAATAATACTGGACAATATCCTTCCTGGGGACATCACTTTGAGAGCTAGAGAACTCCATCTTCAAAACAATGTAAATAGAGTAGTTTTTCTCATAGAGACCGAAAAGACAAAAGATGTTTATGCCCATGAGATAGTAGAAGGGCTTTTTCCCGTTAAGAACAAAGACTTTGTCATAGTGCTTGACGATAACGCAATGGTGTTTATAAAAGAGTTGAAGCCCGACTATGACTACAAGGAAATAAACAAGATTTCCAAAGTTATAATTGACACCCTGTCCACGGAGGGAATGATAAAGGCAAGGGTGGGAATCGGTACAGTTGTCGACGACATAAAAGATATAGGGCGTTCCTTCAAGGAAGCACAGATGGCGCTTCTTATCGGAGGTATTTTTGACAGTGAAAAAAGTATTATTGATTATAACAAACTGGGGATTGGCAGGCTAATATACCAACTCCCGCCGACGTTATGCAACCTGTTTTTAAGAGAGGTATTTAAGGAAGGGTCCTTTGAATCTTTAGATTCCGAGACGATGCATACGATTACCAAATTTTTTGAGAACAATCTCAATGTGAGTGAGACTTCAAGACAGCTTTATGTCCATAGAAACACTCTTGTATACAGATTGGATAAGATTCAAAAAATCACCGGACTGGATCTTCGGTTGTTTGACGATGCAATAATATTTAAGGTTGCCATGTTGGTGAAAAAGTATCTTGACAGCAATCATGGCCTTGTGTAGCAGCTTGGAGGATTATTTAAACTTAGAGGAGTTGTTTTTAAATGTTCGCAATTGTTTATCGGCAATTGCAAAAAATGAATTAATAAGATAAAATATTGCACGAAAGATAAAATATTCTGGATTAAAATCCGGACGATTGCCTTTAAGGAGGTCAACGTGTAGAGTATAGGTCAGTTTCAAAAAAGTATCCAAATGGAACATTAGCGTTAAGTAATATTAACCTTACTATAAATAAAGGCGAATTTGCGTTTTTTGTAGGCCCTAGCGGGTCGGGTAAGTCTACTTTGCTTAAACTTATCTTAAAGGAAGAAGATCCTACAGAAGGAGAAGTTTTTGTAAACGGTTATGAGCTTTCTAAAATGAGCAGAAAAGAAATACCCCTTTTAAGGAGGAGTCTTGGAGTCGTATTTCAGGATTTTAGACTTCTTCCCAATAAAACCGTATATGAAAATGTGGAGTTTGCGATGCAGATTACCGAGGCACTTCCTAAAGAGATAAGGAGACAAGTGCCTATGGCGCTTGCGCTGGTTGGACTTAGCAAGAAAGCCAAAGCTTATCCCAATCAATTGTCCGGGGGTGAGCAGCAAAGGGTGGCTTTGGCACGGGCACTGGTAAACAACCCGGCTCTTTTGATTGCCGATGAGCCCACCGGAAATCTTGACCCTGAGACATCTTGGGAGATTATGAAGCTTCTTGCGGAAGTAAACTACAGAGGAACTACGGTGATTGTTGCCACACATGAAAAGAGCATCGTGGATGCGATGAAAAAGCGTGTAATAGCCATTGACAGAGGAGTAATAGTAAGAGATCAGGAGAAAGGACAGTACGAAGATGAAGTTAAGAACCACCAAATACATTATTAAAGAAGGTTTTGTAAATACATATAGAAATGTTCTTATGTCCCTTGCTTCAATGGGGGTTGTTTCGGCTTCTCTCATAATACTGGGATTTTTTCTGGTTGTAACTACAAATATAGAGCACAATACCCGATTTTTGAAGGAACAGCCGGAGATGCAGGTGTTTTGCAATCCAAACATGGATGAACATCAGGTTGGAATGCTTCAGTGGACTATAAGTCGCGATGATAGAATAGAATCATTTGAGATGGTTGATAAAGCGGCAGCTTTTGAGAAGGCTAAGGAAATGCTTGGGGAAGACAAGGAAATCCTTGAAGGGCTTGATGAAAGTATTATGCCGGTTTCGTTTATTATAAAGCTTAAAAATTCCAGGGATTATGAGGAAGTTGTTGAAAAGTTTAAAGAATATCCTGGCGTAGACAGTGTGCAGTATTCTCAAAAGGCCATAGATTTTGTGAACAAAATACTTCGTATCTTGCAAATAGGAAGTTCTGCACTTATAATTATATTGTCGGCTATAGCGGTGTTTATAATTTCCAACACTATCAAGCTTACAGTATTCGCCAGAAGAAGAGAAATTAATATAATGAAGTATATAGGAGCTACCGACTGGTTCATTAGATGGCCCTTTATTGTTGAAGGCATTATAATTGGACTGGTTGGAGCCTTTGTAAGCTTTGCGATAATATATATAGTATACAGTGTGGGAGGAAGTGGTATTAAGGACGGTATGGCGATGCTTGAACTGGTCAACATGGGAGATATGAGCTTTCAGCTTATTTCTACCTTCTGTATGTTGGGAGCGTTTGTTGGAGCTTTGGGAAGCGTAATATCGATACAGAAATACTTGCGTGTGTAAAACACTTGCATTTAAATATAGGAAACCAAAGATAAATTCAAGGCGTTAATCAAGGGGGTTGAAACAGTGAAGAGGGCAGTATTGATAGTTGTGGCGTTTTCATTAATTCTATCGTCGTTAATGGTACCCGCATTTGGTAAAACCGTTTCTGATGTACAAAAGGAGAAAAATACGGTTGACAGCAAATTAAACAACATTACAAATCAAAAGAAGCAGGAGAAGCAAAAGCTAAATTCGGTTGAGAGTGAGAAGAAAAAAATAGAATCGGAACAAGAACAGAAGAGTAAAGAATATAATTCCTTAAATCAACAGGTTGAAGAATTAAATAAACATATAGAAGAAATAGATGCAGCAATAAAGGAAAGTGAAGAACGTTACAATAAACAGATGGAGCTTCTTAAGGTCAGAATTAATGTAATGTATCAAAATTCCGGAGCTACATATATTCAAGCGCTGGCAGAATCGGAAAACTTTATTGACTTCTTGAATAAATTTGAGCTTGTTGCTGCCATAAGCAAAAGGGATAAAGAGATAATTGAGGATATCAAACAGGCCAAAGAAGATGTTGAGTTTAAAAAGAAGCTTGCAGTCGACAAACGGGATACTATTAAAGAGAAGGCTGAACAATCGTTAAAAGCATTAAATGAATTGAGTGTTGCAAGGTCAAAGCTCGATAGTGAAATCAGCAGTATAAATGCACAGCTTAAAAAACTTGAACAACAGGAAAATGAGTTGATAAGGCAGTCAAATGAGCTTGCCAATCAGATAAGAAGACTTCAGCAAAGCGGTAGTTATGCCGGCGGAACCATGCGTTGGCCTGTGCCGAGCAGCTCAAAGATTTCGTCCTACTTCGGAAACAGACTTCATCCTATACTTAAAGTGTATAAAATGCATACAGGTATAGATATTTCAGCCAGTAGCGGAACATCAATAGTTTCTGCCAACAAAGGAGTAGTTATAATGGCGGGGTGGCAGAACGGATACGGCTATACAGTGGTTGTTGACCATGGCGGCGGGATTTCCACATTGTATGCTCATTGCAGCAAGCTGCTTGTAAAAGTGGGTGATTCGGTTAACGCGGGAGATACAATTGCAAAAGTTGGAAGCACCGGACTTTCCACAGGACCTCACTTGCACTTTGAGGTAAGGAAAAACGGTACTCCGGTAAATCCTTTAGACTATGTAAAGCCGTAAAACAATAAGACAACCGATTATAATAAAGCTCGTACTTCTTTCGGTACGAGTTTTATTTTCGCAATAAAAATATTATTAATAAATCAGGCATATGATATAATATAACGAGGCGATAAATGTTCCTCACTTCTATAAGTGGCGGGAGTTGTGATTCATAAAATTTTAAGGGAGTGTTATTAAATTGAATAAAAGTATTTTTTCATCAAAGATTTTACCTATTATTTTGGTTGCATTGCTTTCTTCGACGGTAACTGCATATGGCTTTCTTCAATGGCATTATAGAAATCCGAATTATATCATTCTGTCCGAGGAAGAAGCCAAGGTTTTTGAACAAAAATCGAAAAAGAAATTTGATCCCGATTATGCAATAACTTTTGACAAAAGCGGTGTTGATTTTGAGAATATCAAAAAATATAACGAAGTAAAAAGACTTCTTAATACATATTATTACGAGGAAGTTAATCAGAATGATATGCTCGAAGGGTCTATTGCAGGAATGGTTAGTGCTTTAAAGGACCCTTATACTGTATACTTTACAAAAGAGCAAATGAAAGTTTTTACTGAAAACACATCGGGAAGCTATGTGGGTATAGGTGTATCGTTAACTATGGACGCAGAAGGGCTGTTGACTGTGGTGGAAGCATTTCCCGAGTCTCCGGCAAAAGATGAGGCATAATGTCGGGAGACAAGATAGTCAAAGTTGACGACCAAGATGTTACGACTATAAGCGATCAAGATTATATTATCAGTATGATTAAGGGTGAGGAGAATACCAAGGTCAAGATTACGGTTTTCAGACCTTCGGAAGGGACATATTTGGATTTTGACATAATTAGAAAAAAGATAAAAATAGAGAACATAACCAGTGAGGTAATAGATGGGAACATTGGATATATAAAAATCAATATGTTTGACAGTGAGATGGCAAAATACTTTGGAAATCATCTAAATGGACTTCTTGATAAAAATATAAAAGGATTGATAATAGATTTGAGAGATAATCCCGGCGGAGACTACAACGAGGTTTGTGCCATAGCAGACCGGTTGCTTCCGGAAGGCTGATTGTTTATACTGAAGATAAATTGGGCAATAGAAGCGAGAGAAAATCGGATTCAAAGGAGCTTGATATACCTTTGGCAATACTCGTCAACGGTTATAGTGCCAGTGCTTCAGAAATTTTGTCCGGGGCTGTAAAGGATCACGATAAAGGGACTTTGATAGGAACGAAAACTTTTGGAAAAGGACTTGTTCAGGCAGTGCAGGAGCTTCAAGACGGGTCGGGCCTAAAGGTGACTGTAGCAAGATATTTTACTCCTTCCGGTGTGTGCATACACAAAGAAGGAATACAGCCGGACATAGTGGTTGAACTGAATGAAAAGTATTCAAACTTGCCCGTTTCGCAAGTGCCGAGAGAAGATGATGCCCAGCTTAAAAAGGCTATTGAAGTAATACGCGAGCAAATTCACTGATATTGAGCTTTTTTATACACCTCCTAAAAAGAACTTTTGGATGCATATTGTTTTATGTTTTACACATACTAAGATTAAACATTGCAATTTTTCACACAATAAGCGGGAGGTGTAAGGGAAATTGGAAACATAGATGAAAAATTGAAGTATGAAATAATAACGGAATTGGGGCTTTTTGACAAGGTCAGCAAAAATGGATGGAAGAGCCTGACGGCCAAAGAGACGGGACGTATTGGCGGTCTTATTACCAAAAGGAAAAAGATGATGCAGATGGAAAAGAGTCAGCAAGCTTAATTTCGGAAAGCGTAATTCTGTGTAAGAATACATAATGAATAAGCTTCTATGACTTTTGAGGCGGGGTGTATTGGATAAAATACATCCCGCTTTGACGCTTTTTCGGAATTTGTGTTATAATTATTTCTGCCTATGGCCATATCCCGATGGCCGGTTTGCAGGGGGGTGGAAAGTATCTATAGGGATTTTGCTTATATATATGATAAATTAATGTACGATGTGGATTATAAAGAGTGGGCGGACTATATTGAGAAAATTTTTGAAATAAATGGGCTAAAGCCGTCTTTGATAGCTGATCTCGGATGCGGTACGGGCAATTTTTGCATTGAGATGGACAAAAAAGGCTATGAAATGATAGGCATAGATTCGTCACCGGATATGTTGGACTGTGCTAAAAAGAAGTCCTATGGAAGGGATATTCTTTTTCTTAATCAGGATATGGCGAATTTTGAGCTGTATGGTACTGTCGATGCGATTGTGTGCCTGATGGATAGTATAAACTATTTGACTTACATAAAAGATGTAAAAAAACTTATGAAGCTTGTAAAAAATTATTTAAATCCCGGGGGACTTTTTATATTTGATATCAATAGTCCTTACAAGTTTAAAAAAATACTTAAGGATAATGTGTTTTATGATATCTCCGATGAAATAACCTATGTATGGCAAAACCATTTTGATAGCAAAAGAAAAATTTGTGAGTTTGACATTACGTTTTTTGTCAAGGAAGGTCAGCACTATAATAAGTATGATGAAGTTCATTATGAGAGATGCTATGAGGTAGATGAATTGAAAAAAATCATAACGTGGAGCGGGTTGACTCTTGTTAGTGTTTACGACAGTATGACATTTAACCGGCCGTTGCCAAAGAGCGAAAGGATTTTTTGTTTGCAAGAACGGGGGATAGAATATGTCCTATTTTGAAAAGGTATACGAGATTGTAAAAAAGATTCCTGCGGGTAAAGTTGCAACCTATGGGCAAATTGCCAGAATGTTGGGAACTCCGGGAAGGGCAAAATTGTGGGGTGGGCCCTTCACAAAAATCCATATTATGGTGAAGTTCCCTGTCACAGGGTTGTGAACAGAAACGGCGAAATTAGCTCGGGATTCGCTTTTGGAGGCCCGTTTGAGCAGAAAAAATTGCTTGAACAAGAAGGCATAATTTTTGATGAAAGCGGGAAAATAAACTTGAACAAATATTTGTGGAATCCCTGCGAGTTCCAGTAATGACAAGTTATCTATCAAACATTAATACAATTTGGAGCAAAATTGCCGGATTGACAAGCAGTGCACAATATGATAAACTGTTATAGATTTAGTAATAGCATAGAAATGTGCGGACTAAGTTAAAGTATCAAGTTCAGGAGGAGTGCAGGATGGAAAGAGGAAGAGTAAAATGGTTTAATGCTGAAAAAGGTTTTGGTTTTATCGAGAGAGAAGGCGGAAACGATGTTTTCGTACATTTTTCAGCAATAAACATGGATGGCTATAAGACATTGGAAGAAGGTGCTGAAGTCGAATTTGAAGTTGTTGAAGGTGCAAAAGGACCTCAAGCTTCAAATGTGACAAAGGCCTAATAAAAGTCTTAAAAGATTTAATATAAAAATGGCCACACACCCCGGTATCAAAATACCGGGGTTTTCAATTACCTGAAAACGCTATCAAATAGATGAATATGCTTTTAGAGGGTGGGATTGAAAAATGGAAGATTATATTGTTAGGGCTACCGCAGGAGAAGGCACAATAAGAGCTATTGCAGCAGCTACAACAAACATGGTTAAAGAGGCGCAGAAGGTTCATGCTTGTCGCCGCTTGCCACAGTTGCCTTGGGAAGGACAATGACTGCGGCGGCTATGATGTCTACATCATTAAAGGAAGAAAAGGCTGCTATAACGCTGCAGATCAAAGGGGACGGGCCAATAGGCGGAATTGTTGCGGTATCCGATTCGTCTGCAAATATAAAAGGATATGTTCACAACCCGTTGGTATACTTGCCTCTAAACAGCAAGGGAAAATATGATGTTGCCGGTGCTGTTGGAAGCGGGTACTTAAACGTTATAAAAGACTTGGGATTGAAAGAGCCTTATGTAGGATATGTTGACCTCATTTCCGGCGAGATTGCTGAAGATATTACGTACTATTATGTGTATTCCGAACAGATTCCTACGGTTACAGCTTTGGGAGTATTGACCAATGCAACCCAAATTGTTGTAAGCTCGGGTGGATTTATTCTTCAGTTGATGCCTGGGGCAGACGAGGAGACAATTTCGTTTATTGAAAACAAGATAAGTACCATACCGCCGGTTTCGGAGCTGCTGGCGAAAGGCAGAAGCCCGGAGGAGATTATTGACATGATTCTTGCCGAAAAGGATGTCAAGATAATTGATAAATCGCCCTGCAGGTACTTTTGCAATTGCTCAAGGGAACGAATGGAGAGAAATATAATGACTTTGGGTAAAGAAGAGATAATGAGTATGATCAACGAAGACCATGGGGCAGAGGCCCATTGTCATTTCTGCAATAGGAAATACTGGTTCTCCGAGGAGGACTTATTAAAACTTGTGAAAGGGTAAAATAGATAAGGGAATATATATTATAATAAGTAGTATCGGCGAGGTATACAAAGATATTAAGAGTAATAGATGAATAATTTGAAATTATCAGTAATTTAGGTATTGACTTTAAGCAATAATTTTTGTATACTTTCAATTGTCGCAAAAATGACTTAATTGTGTGGGCGCTTAGCTCAGCTGGGAGAGCATCTGCCTTACAAGCAGGGGGTCATAGGTTCGAGCCCTATAGTGCCCACCACACATGGCCCGGTAGTTCAGTTGGTTAGAATGCCAGCCTGTCACGCTGGAGGTCGAGGGTTCGAGCCCCTTCCGGGTCGCCAATTAGCCCAGATAGCTCAGTTGGTAGAGCAGAGGACTGAAAATCCTCGTGTCGCTGGTTCGATTCCGGCTCTGGGCACCATATGCGGGTTTAACTCAGCGGTAGAGTGTCACCTTGCCAAGGTGAAAGTCGCGAGTTCAAATCTCGTAACCCGCTCCAAATTGAGAACTAAAGACTGGAGTTTGTTTTCCAGTCTTTAGCTTCTAAATATGGCGCCATAGCCAAGTGGTAAGGCAGAGGTCTGCAAAACCTTTACTCCCCGGTTCAAATCCGGGTGGCGCCTCCAATACCTGCAGAATCGTTGATTCTGTGGGTTTTTATTTTTCAAATTTATATAAAAGAAGATGTGTTTCAAAAATCAAATGAAAAAGTAGAAGTTAAAAACTACCTTGACAGAAAAATTGCTGCTTTGTAAAATATTATTAGCACTCGATATTTGAGAGTGCTAATGTAGCGGTTTATTACAACTTTTAACTTTACGGATATTTGTTAACAGCGTTTGTGTGCTATCGATATATTATCTTCAAAATCAAAAAGAAATATAAAGCGTTATTTATTACTTGAAGGTCAATGCGTTGCAGGTCCTATGACCTTAACTACCGTGGTAAAGCGGAAGGGGGAAAAGGTATGAGGGAAGTCATCTGTGACACTGTTATCTACTTTGTTTTGTACTCATTTTTAGGCTGGATGTCAGAGGTTGTTTATGCCGCTTATGTGGAAAAACGCTTTGTAAACAGGGGGGTTCTTGCAGGACCTATATGTCCTATTTATGGATTTGGTGCTCTTTTCATTTTAGGAATTAATGCGTTCATTAAGCCCGGAACAATGCCAATATACATGAGTGTAGTTTCGGCAATAGTGATTACTACAGTCCTTGAATACGTGACCGGATATATTTTGGAAAAGTTTTTTAACATCAAGGCTTGGGATTACAGTAATGAGGAATTGAACCTGCATGGGCGTATTTGCCTTAAATTTTCATTGTTGTGGGGAATATTTGCGTATATGTTGTTGACATTCTTGCATCCTGTACTTTCAATATATGTAAATTCTATAGACTGGACATTCAAACAGGTTGCCGCCATTCTGATGTTTGTGCTTATAATCATCGACATTGCCAAGACACTGGCCAAAACGGATGCATTTAGAGCTATGAAGTATAATAATGTTGAATGCTGTTTTGAGCAAAAAGAGCAAGAGGAACTGAGCCATGAATATAGATAAATTCAAAAAGTTCATGATAATATTTAGTAATTAGCCTTAATCGTACGTTTTAAATGGGTAGATTAGGGCTTTTAAATTTCTTAAAAAATCCCTAAAAGTAATCCGGCTGTAAAATCTATTTGCGCAATTTTTAGAGTGACAAATCTATAAAATCATAGCGAAAAAACATAAATTATAGCCGTCTCCATAAAATCTTCATAAACTCCTGCTATTATTTATCTATATAAAATATTTGGAGGTAGGGGGAGAATATGAGCAAAAAGAAGAAAAACACAAATAAAGGCATAATCATTTCTATTGGCTGTGTTGCGATTTTAATTGCGGGAATATTTATTGCAAGAGCTATAAAGGGCGGCGAAAGTGTCTCAACGGGAGACTTAATAATTCCCAAGAGTGAAATTACTGAAAATGTAAAATTCTATCCTTATAATGCGGATGGAACAAAGTTGGAAGTTTTGGCTGTCAAAGCTAGTGACGGTTCTATAAGGACTGCTTTTAATACCTGTCAGGTATGTAACGGCTCTCCAAGAGCATATTTCAAGCAGCAGGCTGACCTTCTGGTTTGCCAGAACTGCGGAAACAGTTTTAGAATGGATATGGTTGAACAGGAAAGAGGCGGCTGCAACCCGGTACCGATAACGAAAGAAGAGAAAACCGACGACGGTTCAAACATTATTATTTCCAGGGACTTTATATTACAGAACAAAGAATTGTTCCCGAGCAACTGGAAGACAAGGTAGTTGATGTTTATGTCTGATAATATGTACCTGGAGGCTAATATGAAAAATAATTTTGCTGTAAATAGGCTTTATGTTCACGGGATGACTTGTACAGGTTGTGAGACGAGAATTGAGAATGTATTGAGAAAATTAGACGGCGTAACTGATGTAAAAGCTACCTATAGCAATTCAACCGTTTATGTGGCCTATGATGCAAACAGGCTAAATTCGGAAAAGATAATTGAAGCAATTGAAAAGCTTGATTACAAAGTAAAAGGTATTGCAGAGGAAAATAATCCGGGCAATAGTAAGAGATTCAATCCGGTGCCGGAAGATGAAGTTAAAACGGAAAAGGGACAACTTGTGTATAAGCGTTATCTTTCTGGCTTTTTTTGTCATTGTGAAAAATACCCAGATATTTAATTTCATACCTGAGGTAGACCGGTCGATGAGCTATGGATTGCTTTTTGTAGTGGGACTTTTAACTTCGCTTCACTGTATTGCCATGTGCGGCGGGATTAATATGTCTGTATGTATAAAATACAATGCCGGCAGCGGTAAATCAGAAACTTGCGGTGAGACAAACGGCGAAGCAAAAAAGCAAGTTGAATTTGCGCATCTTATGCCAAGTTTTTTATATAACCTGGGAAGAGTGATTTCCTATACCGTTGTTGGAGGAGTTGTGGGAGCTCTGGGCTCTGCAATTGGTTTCTCGGGTGCTGCAAAAGGTGCAGTGGCAATAATATCCGGCGTCTTTATGATTATTATGGGATTAAATATGTTAAACCTATTTCCGGTCCTAAGAAAGATTAGCCCCAGAATGCCTAAAATTTTTGGCAGTAAGATAAGCAATGCTAAAAACAAAGGGCCTTTGCTTGTGGGACTTCTAAATGGTCTGATGCCGTGCGGCCCCCTACAGGCAATGCAGCTCTATGCATTAGGAACGGGAAGTTTTGTTGCCGGTGCGGCATCGATGTTCATGTTTTCCTTGGGGACTGTTCCTCTTATGTTTGTGCTGGGAGCAATAAGTTCAGTAGTGAGCGGAAAGTTTACCAAGAAAATGATGAAAGTAAGCGCAGTTTTGGTAATAGTTTTGGGAGTTGTAATGTTGAACAGAGGCCTGAGTCTTTCGGGATATAATCTTCCGCTTTTTAATGCCGATTTTGGCAGGTCCTCCGGTATAGCCAAAATTGAAGGCGATGTTCAGGTCGTTGTAACACAGTTGGAGCCGGGAAGATATGAATCGATAATCGTGCAAAAGGGTATACCGGTAAAGTGGACAATAAAGGCCAAAAAGGAAGACTTGAACGGCTGCAATAACGCGATTGTTGCCCGGGAGTTTGGAATAAACAATAAGAAGCTGGGAATTGGAGATAATATAATCGAATTTACACCGGATAAGGAAGGGGACTTTGTATATTCTTGTTGGATGGGAATGATTCATGGGTATATAAAAGTGGTAGATGATATCAATGCGGTAAATCGAAATGACATAAACGAAAAAAGTGAAGGTTTTAATCTAAAGTAAATTATACAAGTTTTGAGCCTGGATAGGGGGATGCTGTGCCCCCTATAAGCTTTTGTAACGGCTTTTGATGAGTCCCTTTGAATTTATGAAAGAGAAAAAGGTAAGATCAAGGAGCAGACTGAAAAGGCAAAAGTGGTCAAAACAGAGGTATAATAGGAGTAGGAGGCTTGCAATATGCTTAACTGTTCAAAAAAAATACTGGTAGTGGATGATGAGAAAAAGATTGTTGAAGTCGTAAAATCTTATCTTCAGCACAGCGGGTATGAAGTATATGAAGCCTATACCGGAAAAGAGGCACTCGAGATGCTTGAGAGAGTTCCTCTTTCCCTTATTGTTCTTGATTTGATGCTTCCGGATTTGAGTGGAGAAGAAATATGCAAAATTATTAGAAATAAGTCAAGAGTACCCATTATAATGCTGACAGCAAAAGCGGAAGAAGAGGATATTCTTAAAGGACTTAATATTGGTGCGGATGATTACATAACCAAACCCTTTAGCCCGAAACAGCTTGTGGCAAGGGTTGCGGCGGTACTTAGAAGAACATTCGAAGACCCTGTACCGCTTTCTAATATTTATTCATTCAATAATGGGGACCTTGTCATTGACAGCTTGAAGTATGAAGTACGAAAAGGAGATAATATAGTGAATTTGACCCCGAAGGAATATAAAATTCTCATGACTTTGGTAAAGTACCCCGGAAAAACTTTTACGAGGGAGGAACTTATCAGTATTGCGTTGGGAGATGACTTTGAAGGCTTTGACAGGACAGTGGACACCCATATTAAAAATTTGAGGCAAAAAATTGAGACTGATTCTAAAGCACCGAAATATATTTTAACGGTTCATGGAGTGGGATATAGATTCCAAGGTACGGAATGACACGAATTGGAAGAGGGGATTTGTGGTGAAATTCAGTTTGAGAATAAAGCTGTCCGTTTCTTATCTTCTGGTAGCCATGATAAGCGTTGTTCTTGTAATGGTATTAACCAATATGCTTCTTGACAGCCATTTTAGAAAGTATGTCAACCGGAATCAGGAAAAGAGACACCGTGAAGTTGTTACATCGGTAAGCCAGCAATATTTGGGAGATGGAAAATGGAATGCAGATATGGTTGAGGTTATTGGAGTCAGCGCGCTTGAAAGCGGTTTGATAATAAAGGTAAAGGATATCAGCGGTAAAATAATCTGGGATGCGACAGCCCATAACAACGGAATGTGCCAAAGGATTATTGAGCATATGGCAAAAAACGTGAGCAGCCGTTATCCTGATGCAGGAGAGATCTATAGGGAGGTACCCTACGAGGTAAATTACAACAATAAAAATGTCGGTTTTGTGGAGATTGGCTCCTATGGACCATACTATTTGAGTGACAATGACCTGGCATTTATAAACACCTTAAACAAGATTCTTATTGGAGTAGGTGTTTTTTCAGTGATTTTATCGCTGGTGCTCGGAGGCATAATGGCAAGAATGTTGAGCCTGCCTATAGCCAGGGTTATAAGCAGTGCGCAGTCGATTGCCCGGGGATACTTTTCCGACAGAATAACGGAAGAATCCTCAACAGAGGAAATATGCCAGTTGACATCGACCATCAATAACTTAGCCCAAACTCTTGAAAAGCAGGAAGCATTGCGGAAAAAGATGGGAGCCGATGTTGCTCACGAACTTCGAACACCCCTTGCAACATTGCAAAGCCATATGGAAGCCATGATAGACGGTATATGGGAACCGGATGCGGACAGGCTCAAAAGCTGCTATGAAGAAATAATCAGGATAAACAAGATGGTGGGAGATCTTGAGAAACTGGCAAAATATGAGAGTGAAAGCTTAGTATTAAATAAAACCGTATTTGATATGACGGAACTGATACGAAGAATCATATGCAATTTTGAACCCGAGTTTAAAAATAATGGAATAGATATTGCTTTTGAGGGAAAGGCTGAGGAAATTTTTGCCGACAGGGATAAAATGAGTCAGGTAATAATTAACCTTGTATCAAACGCCTTGAAGTATACTCAGACAGGAGGAATGGTCGGAATAAGCGTCGAGAGCAAGGAAGATATGCTTGAAATCAGAGTGAAGGATAATGGGCAGGGTATACCTGAAGAGGACTTGCCCTTTGTATTCGAAAGGCTTTATAGAGCGGACAAATCCCGAAATAGGCTGACGGGAGGGGCCGGTATAGGACTTACTATTGCAAAAACCATTGTCGAAGCTCATGATGGAAATATAGAAGTTTACAGTAAAGTAAATGAGGGAACGGAATTTCTTATAACATTGCCAAAAGGTATTTAATCGTGCTATAATTGCAATTATAATGATATATAGGAGATCGAAGTTATGGGTAAATTATGCATAGGAGGTTTGATACATGCCAATAAAAATACCTGATAGTTTACCGGCTAAAGAGGTACTAAACAACGAGAATATATTTGTGATGGACGAGCAAAGAGCTTTGCATCAGGACGTCAGACCACTTAGGATTGCAATATTGAATCTGATGCCTACAAAGATTACTACGGAGACGCAGCTTCTTCGCTTAATTGGCAATACCCCTATTCAGGTAGAGATAGAGCTTTTGCATCCGAAGACCCATGTATCAAAGAATACTCCCGAAGAACACTTGACGAAGTTTTATAAGACTTTTGATGAGGTAAAGGAAGAAAAATTTGACGGGCTTATAATCACCGGTGCACCGGTGGAACAAATGGATTTTGAAGAGGTTAATTACTGGGATGAGCTGAAAATGATAATGGACTGGAGCCTTCGCAATGTATATTCCACATTTCACATTTGCTGGGGAGCCCAGGCAGCGTTGTACCATCATTACGGTATAAAAAAATATCCTTTAAAAGAGAAAATGTTCGGTATTTTTGAACATCGCATTTGCAAGCCCAATACAATGCTATTAAGAGGATTTGACGATTCTTTTTATGCTCCGCATTCCAGACATACAGAGGTAAGAAGAGAAGACATTGAAAAAGTGGGAGAAATCGATATTCTTTCCGACTCTGAGGAAGCGGGCGTATATATTATGAAGACTGACGGAGGAAGGCAGGTTTTTGTGACAGGCCATTCCGAGTATGACCAGCTTACCTTGAAAGAGGAGTATGAAAGGGATTTGTTAAAAGGACTTGATATAAAAATGCCAAAGAACTACTTTCCGGATAATGACCCGAGCAAAGCACCGGTTGTTAAATGGAGAGGACATGCAAATCTTCTGTTTTCAAACTGGCTGAACTATTATGTGTACCAGGAAACACCGTTTGATTTAAATGAGTTGAAATGAGATAGAGGGTAGGAGAGGTAACAGACAAGTAATAGGAGTGATCAGCTTGAAAATCTCTACAAAGGGCAGATATGGATTGGAGGCAATTGTTGACCTTGCAATCCATTCATCTGAAGGACGTGTGAATTTAAAAAGTATAGCCGAAAGATGCGGGATGTCTGAGGCATATATATTACAGATTTTTTTAATTTTAAGGCGTGCAGGAATTGTTGAAAGCATAAGGGGAGCCCAGGGGGGATATGTTCTTGCCCGGGACCCTTCACAAATAACGGTAGGTGAAGTTTTGACGGTGCTTGAGGGACCATTGGCACCGGTTCCTTGTATTGCTGAGAAATCCAAACGGTCAAAGAGCGCTTGCGACAGGTTTGAGAATTGTACGGCACGGAGTTTCTGGGAGAGAGTTATGAATACCTTGAGCGATGTAGCAAATTCCATCACCATCGAAGACCTGGTAAAGTGCTATAACAGCAGCATCTCCCGAAATATAGAATTGGAATATTATATTTAATATTTTGATGGAAAGCTTATAGTTTCGGCAGGGAAAGAGGTGAATTAATTGAGATTCTCAACTAAAGGAAGATACGGACTTAGGGCAATGATTGACCTTGCTGTGTACTCCAACGGAGAGCATGTTACATTGGCCAGTATTGCAGAAAGACAGGGAATTTCTACAAATTATTTGGAACAGGTATTTTCCACCTTAGAAAATCGGGCTGGTTAAAAGTGCCAAAGGTGCTCAGGGGGGATATGTATTGTCTGAAAGTCCATCGGATATAAAGGTGGGAAGAATTTTGAGGGTTCTTGAAGGTCCTCTTTCGGTTACGGATGAAGATGATGAGAATTCCGCGGCAAATGAGTCATCTATACGAAAATGTATAAGGATTAACGTTTGGGAAAAAATGAACAGCAGTCTTAACGAGTTGGTGGATTCTGTGACATTGGAGGATCTGGCCGAAGATTACAGGAAACGAAATGGCATTGACAACACAATGTATTACATATAATTTTTATATCAAACACGACAAAGTCAATAAGAAAAATCGTATTTGAAAGGAGATTTAACTATGGCAGAAAGAAAATTGAAATTTGACACTCTACAGGTGCATGCAGGTCAGAAGCCTGACCCTACTACAGGTTCAAGAGCAGTTCCGATTTACCAGACCACATCCTATGTATTCGACAGCCCTGAGCATGCGGCAAATCTCTTTGCATTAAAAGAAAACGGCAACATTTATACTAGAATTATGAATCCGACCACTGATGTGTTTGAGCAAAGAATGGCAGCTTTGGAGGGAGGAGTCGGAGCACTGGCGGTATCTTCAGGTTCGGCAGCCATTACCTATGCAATACTCAATATTGCCGGAACCGGAGATGAAATTGTTTCGGCAAGTACTCTTTACGGGGGAACATATAACCTTTTTGCGGCGACTTTACCCCGTCTTGGAATTAAAACTGTTTTTGTGGACCCTGACGACCCGGAGAATTTTAGAAAGGCAATAAATGAAAAGACAAAAGCCCTTTATATTGAGACTCTTGGAAATCCCGGAATTAATATAGTTGACATTGAAGCTGTTGCAAAAATTGCCCATGAAAACGGTATACCGCTTATTGTCGACAATACCTTCGGTACTCCGTATCTTATAAGACCTATTGAATTTGGAGCCGATATTGTCGTACATTCCGCAACGAAGTTCATCGGCGGACACGGAACTTCCATAGGGGGAGTCATTGTTGACTCCGGAAAGTTTGACTGGGCAGGAAGCGGAAGATTCCCGGTACTTACCGAGCCGGATCCAAGCTACCACGGATTGAAATATGTCGAGGCATTAGGGCCACTTGCATATATTATCAGAGCCAGGGTACAGCTCTTGAGAGACACAGGTGCTTGCATAAGCCCGTTTAATTCTTTCCTTCTCCTTCAAGGCTGGAGACACTGTCCCTGAGGGTTGAAAAGCATGTGTCAAATGCCAAAAAGATAGCTGAGTTCCTGCAAAACCATCCACAGGTATCATGGGTAAATTATCCGAGTTTAAAAGGCAATAAATATTATGACCTTGCTCAAAAATACTTACCGAAGGGAGCAGGTTCGATATTTACTTTTGGAATAAAAGGCGGATATGACGCTGCAAAGAAATTCATTGAAAGCCTTGAAATATTCTCACTTTTAGCTAATGTTGCCGATGCAAAATCCTTAGTTATTCATCCGTCGTCAACAACTCATTCCCAGTTGTCGGAGGAAGAACAAAAAGCTTGCGGTGTTACACCGGATCAGATAAGGCTTTCAATTGGAATTGAAGATGTGGATGACCTTATTTATGACATTGAACAGGCACTGAAAAAGACAGTGGGGGCATAAAAATTATGAATGCGAATGCTAAAATGGAAAAACTTAAAGCAAGAATAAAAGAAATGGAAAGCACTATTGTTGCCTTTTCAGGAGGAGTGGACTCAACATTCCTTCTGAAAGTGGCCCATGATGCTTTAGGGAACAAGGTACTTGCCGTAACGGCAAGGTCGGCCTCCTTTCCGGAAAGAGAATTTAAGGATGCGGAGAAATTTGCTTTCGAATATGGAATTCCTTTTAGGACAATAATTTCAGAGGAGCTGGAATTGGAAGGTTTTGCCCAGAATCCTCCCAACAGGTGCTATTTGTGCAAGAAGGAGCTTTTTAATAAAATAAAGCAGATAGCAAAGGATGAAGGCTTTAAATTCGTAGTTGAAGGTTCCAATTATGATGACCTTGGAGATTACCGGCCTGGACTTCGGGCAATTGAAGAGCTCGAAATAGTAAGTCCTTTGCGGGAAGTTGGGCTGACCAAGGATGAAATCCGGCTGTTGTCAAAGGAAATGGGACTGAAAACTTGGAACAAACCTTCTTTTGCCTGTTTATCCTCAAGATTTCCCTACGGCGAGAGAATAACAGAGGAAAAACTCAAAAGGGTGGATAAAGCAGAACAGTTTTTGATTGATTTGGGCTTTGGGCAGGTTCGGGTAAGGTATCACGGCAATTTGGCAAGAATTGAAGTCAAGGAGCGGGATTTCGAAAGGTTTTTAGATAAGCAAATCAGAAATTCAGTATATACAAAGTTTAAGGAACTGGGATTTGTATATGTTTCCCTTGACCTTATAGGATACAGGACCGGAAGTATGAATGAAGAATTGGTAAATAAGGATTGACAAATAAGTGTAAAAGTAATAAAATAAAAACAACAAAACATATATGATTGATTTGGATTAATTGATTTGGAGGTGCCGAAATGTCCAAAATTGCTAAGAACCTGACAGAGCTTATAGGAAATACCCCGCTTTTGGAGTTGTCCAATTATAGCAAAGCAAACAATTTGGAAGCCGTACTGATAGCAAAGCTGGAATACTTCAATCCTGCGTCCAGTGTAAAGGATAGGATTGGTTTCGCAATGATAAAGGATGCAGAAGAAAAAGGACTATTAAACAAAGATAGTGTTATTATTGAACCTACAAGCGGAAATACAGGCATTGCCTTGGCTTTTGTTGCAGCTGCGAAAGGCTATAGGGTTATTCTTACAATGCCTGATACAATGAGTATTGAAAGAAGAAATCTTTTAAAGGCTTTAGGAGCTGAGCTGGTGCTAACACCGGGAGCCGACGGAATGGGAGGAGCTATTAAAAAGGCTGAGGAATTAGCTGCAGAAATACCCAATTCCTTTATACCTCAACAGTTCTCAAATCCTGCAAACCCTGCGATTCATAAGGTAACAACAGCAGAGGAAATATGGAGAGATACTGACGGAAAGATAGACATATTTGTAGGAGGAGTCGGAACAGGAGGAACAATTTCCGGAGTTGGTGAAGTACTTAAGCAGCGTAAGCCGGAAGTACAGATTGTTGCAGTAGAGCCTTTCGATTCGCCGGTTTTATCCGGAGGAACCAAGGGTCCTCACAAGATACAGGGAATAGGTGCAGGTTTTGTACCGGATAATTTCAACCGCTCGGTTGTGGATGAAATATTCAAGGTTAAAAATGAAGAGGCCTTTGAAACATCGAGGAAGCTTGCGAGAACAGAAGGCCTGTTGGTGGGAATATCTTCGGGAGCTGCAGCTTTTGCTGCTACGCAGATTGCAAAAAGACCCGAAAACAAAGGTAAGGTTATTGTTGCTCTGCTTCCCGACACAGGAGAGAGATATTTGTCTACTACATTATTCCAAGATGCATAATAGTATTTAATAGATTCAGCCTTCCTATATTAATAAAGGCTCGGGATATCAGATCCCCGAGACTAAAAAAGTCAAAGCGATGGGTGTGATGCTTCATCGCTTTGACTCTCTTTATCAGCTCATTTTTTTGCAATCGCCTCTTGAAACAACTAATTTGTATCCGATGCTTTCTATACGGCGCGTAAGGCACATTCTGCATTCTGCCGCTTCATCCCCGGTACAGATTTTATTGTCGTATAAAAGATACTTCTTTCTTACATCTGTCGGCGAAAGGTTTGGCATTACCACGTTGCGCCTGCAAGAATACCAAGCTCCCTGCCTTGGGGTGGATTGTACCGAGAGCTGTAGTAGCAGGCAGCAAAACATAGGGCAGCATTAGACGTATGATTCCGAGAAGGAACAATGTCAGCTCCAATGTACCGGCAGCTTTATCGGCAAAGGGGGTATCCTTGTGAGGGATAAACGGCCCTATTCCCACCATATGGGGCTGTAATTCTTTTATAAACATTAAATCATCAACGATACATTCTGTGGTCTGAAACGGTGAACCAACCATAAAACCGCAGCCCACCTGATAGCCTATTTCTTTTAGGTTGTAAAGGCATTGTTTCCTGTTTTCAAGGGATAAAGTCTGCGGATGAAGTTTTGAGTAATGGCCGGCATTTGCTGTCTCATGACGAAGAAGGTATCTGTCCGCCCCTGCCTCAAAAAGCATTTTATAGCTTTTATAGCTTTTTTCGCCGAGGGAGAGAGTAATCGCACAATCGGGATATTTTGATTTAATACTGCTCACTATATCCGCCAAAATATTGTCGGTATAATAACCGTCCTCTCCACCCTGGAGCACGAAAGTGCGAAAGCCAAGTTCATATCCCACGGCGCAGCATTCAAGTATCTGTTCTTTTGTAAGGCGGTATCTGTCGGCATTGCAATTGCTTTTCCTTATTCCGCAATAGTAGCAGTCATTTCTGCAATAATTGGTAAATTCAATAAGGCCGCGCATATAAACATCATGTCCGTAATGGAGGATACGCACCTGCCTTGCTTTTTCAAACAGATAATTGGCCAATTCTTCATTTCTGTGCTCAATAAGCCGGTACAGTTCATCATAGGATAAATTCTGTCCGGTTGAGAGTTTATCGATTAAATTTATCATAAGGCATCCCCAAATTTCTATTAAAAATTATTGTCGCTAAATAAATGATACCATATTGTTAATAATTTATCAATCGCAAGAACGGATTACCTAAAATATTGCAAAAAATATAAAAAAATTAAGACAAGCAGCCAAAAATAAGTTATAATTTATTATAGGAAAGAAAAGCTAATTTGACTGTTAAACCTTTCTATTCTGTGTTTTTTACCGGGCTTGTACAAAGCCTGGATATATAAATAAAATTTTAAAGGTTTGGGAGGTCAATTATGTTAAGGAGAAAGTTGGTTACTCTATTGACAGTCTTTGCTCTATTGCTGTCGGCGTTTGCGGAAGTTTTTTACCGTTACCTAAAGCATCCGCAGCGAACCTGATTTACGATGATTTTGAAACAGGTCTGAGCGGGTGGGGACCAAGAGGTCCGGAAACTGTTGAGCTTACTACAGAGGAAGCTTACTCTGGAAAGTACAGTTTAAAGATTAGCGACCGTACCAGCACATGGAATGGTCCGATGGTTGACAAATCCGATGTTTTGACATTGGGTGAAAGCTATAAGATAGGTGTGTACGTAAAATTTGTGGGCAATTCATATTCAAACGAGCAAAGATTCAGTTTGCAGCTCCAATACAATGACGGAGCAGGGGATGTATATCAAAACATTAAGACAGCTACAGTTTATAAAGGAGCATGGACCTTGCTGGAGGGACAGCTTACAGTTCCTTCCCATGCACAGGATGTAAAAATATACGTTGAAACCGAATTCAAGAATTCCCCAAGTCAGCAAGACTTGATGGACTTCTATATTGATGATTTTACAGCAACTCCTGCAAATCTGCCTGAAATTGAGAAAGATATTCCAAGCTTGAAGGATGTTTTTGCAGGTTACTTTAAAGTGGGTGGGGCGGCAACTGCAGCCGAATTGGCACCGAAGCCTGCAAAAGAGCTTTTTCTCAAGCATTATAACAGCTTGACTTTCGGTAATGAGTTAAAGCCTGACAGTGTGCTTGACTATGATGCTACAATTGCTTATATGGAAGCAAATGGAGGAGACCAGGTTAATCCTCAGGTAACTTTAAGATCGGCAAGACCTTTGTTGGAGTTTGCGAAAGAACATAAGATACCTGTAAGAGGACATACCCTTGTATGGCATAGCCAGACACCGGATTGGTTCTTCAGAGAAAATTACTCCCAGGATGAAAGTGCTCCTTGGGCCTCAAAAGAAGTTATGTTGAAGAGGTTGGAAAACTACATAAAGAATGTAATGGAAGCTTTGGCAACTGAATATCCGACAGTCGAATTCTACGCTTGGGACGTTGTGAATGAGGCTGTTGATCCTAATACTTCGACCGGTATGAGAAATCCGGGTTCGAACAACAAGAATCCCGGAAGTTCCTTGTGGATGCAAACCGTTGGAAGAGATTTTATTGTTAAATCTTTTGAATACGCAAGAAAATATGCTCCTGCCGGTTGTAAACTCTTCTACAATGACTATAACGAATATGAAGACAAAAAATGTGATTTTATTATTGAAATTCTTACCGAGCTTAAAGCCAAAGGTTTGGTTGACGGAATGGGAATGCAGTCCCACTGGGTTATGGAGTATCCAAGCTTAAGCATGTTTGAAAAATCAATCAGAAGATATGCAGCATTAGGATTGGAAATTCAGCTTACCGAGCTGGATATTAATAACCCCGATAACAGTCAATGGGCTTTAGAGCGTCAAGCTAATCGTTATCAACAACTTGTAACTAAATTAATCGATTTGAAGAAGGAAGGTATGAACATTACAGCATTGGTATTCTGGGGAGTAACAGATGCTACAAGCTGGCTCGGAGGATATCCGCTGTTGTTTGACGGACAATACAAGGCAAAACCTGCTTTCTATGCAATCGTTGAGAATGTTCCGCCCCTTCCGACACCGACACCGGTTCAGGTTAAGTATGGTGATGTAAATGGGGATGGTAATGTGAACTCAAGCGATTTAACGCTTGTGAGAAGGTACATTCTAAAAGCGATACCCGATTTTCCGACACCAAACGGAAAAATAGCAGCAGATGTTAACGGGGATGGCAATGTGAATTCTACAGATTTTTCAGCTATAAAGAAATATATTTTAAAGGTTATTGATGTTTTCCCTGTAGAGAACAAATAGTTTTCAGCTAATAATACAGGCTTGTATAAAACTGAAAAGTTATTTAAAGAGCTCCGGAACTTTAAAGTTTCGGAGCTCTTTAAATAACTTGTTATTTTGATTATTAAAAACTTTTGTTTGCGGTAAAAATTTAATATTATTTGTTATAACTTGACTGTTTTGGTTGCCGGTAGTAAACTAATGTTGAAAAAAGTATAGATAATGCACCGAATAATTTTTATTAAAGTCGGGCGATTAGATTAATTATATAATTTGTAGGGGATTGGTTATGAAGGTTGAGGTGTATAACAGAATTTTAGGGTACTTGGACGGACTTACCAATATTATAAGCTTCTATGGGGTGCTTTACTCACATACATACCGGTTTGTTGAGTACGATAACGTAAATAGTTGGATGAATGCGCAGAGAGATTTTTAAATGAAAGCCCCATTAGTAAGCATGGTGCGAGAATAGATAACTTGAGAGAATTGGATGACTGGAAAAGTGAATTGTTTGAGTCGTGCAGTCACTGGTTTTTTAACGTATTCAGTATGCGCAATTTTGAGGTGTCTATCCAGGATGAGGACGGCAACCCAATGCCGGCGCAAAAACATAGAGAGAGCAATAAAGTTTTTAATGGATTGCTAAAGTTATTGGAAGAGTTTTTTGAAGGTGAAAACATAGAAGTTTATAAATTAATGACTGAACCTGCGTGGATGGATGAGTTTGCCTGGGAACAGTTTTTCTTCAGGTGCGGCAATAAAGTTTATGTGTTGAGTTTTTACCAGGAGGGATGAATTTCGAATAGTCTTGAAGGAGATCCTCAAGAGCTTGATATAAAAGCTTTTGGGGATTTTTTATATTGAAATAGAGTTTTAATGAACAATACGGGCCATTATTTCGTCTATTATGATATAAGCATATGCATTGTAATGGGGTGGATAAGTTGTGGCAGGATATATAAATGCCCTATTGTAGAATATGCTTCGGTTGATACAAAAACAAAGGAGTGATGAAAGTGGCAATGACATTTAACAAAAAATATTCGGCAAGAACCGTTCCGGCAGTTTTGGCAATAGGCATATTTATGGGAGGGGTGTTTACCGGTTGCGGTCCGGTTGCAACTCAAGGCGGTGTAAATTATGTTGACCGGCAGGAGACTAGCATGCCTGCGGCAAATAATAAGGACGAACAGGATAAAATCATGAAGGACTTTCAGGCGATGATTGAGAATGATGTGAAACTGCCTGAAATCATTAAGTTTGTGGATGCAAATATTTCAAAGGTTTCTAAAGAAAAAGCGGCTAAGATGGTTGATGAGCTTGAAAAACTACAGCAAGAGTTTTTGCCGGATATTGATAAGCGATTTTATAGCGACGGAACCATACAAGCCAAAATGAGTGAGGCGTTTGCTGAAGGTTTTGATTTGGATAAAATTTTTGCCATTGAGGATGAAAAGGTAAAAGGGCTTTTGGAGGAGACTAAGAATAGCGGATATAAGGTGGAAACAGCGGAAGGGATGTTTTTTCCTGTTATTGACTATGAATTTTATAAGAAATACAGTGAATATGTAACCGAAGATATAAGGGAGTATATAAATATAATGGCTGTGGAATCAAGTAGTACACCGGCAAAGGATGCAGCTCTTGTCATCGGTTGGGATGAGGTACTTAAACGGGCGTCGAATCAGGAGAAGTTTATCAATCAGTATAAAGATTCGGTGAAAGTTGATAAGGTAAGGGAATTGCACCGGAAGTATTTAACCTTTACACTGTTTGGGCTTAATAATACTCCGTTGTTTGAATATGACTCAAAGGCAATGGATCCTAAGGCAAAAGAAGCTTATCTTAAGTTTTTGGAGTATGGAAACAGTAGTGAGTTTCGTACAATTGTGAAGGATTATATGAGTCTGTTGGAGAAGAGTGGTTATAAGTTGACCGATGAGGTTGTGAAGTTCAGGGAGAATTTGGTTGGAAAAAGCAATTAATTAAATGATTAATATGGGATTTGTAGAATGGGCGGAGGTTTACAGCTTCCGTCCTTTTTTTGCGTTGTGGAGTGAAGAGAAAGATATCAGAAGGGTATTGGGAATAAGTGTTTAAGAAGCGGAAACAGACGGGGTTAATACAGAGTTATTTTTGCTCCGGATGAGTGACTCGAAGTAGCATAAGTTGCATTAGAGTTTACAGATATGTTAATATGTTAAAAAATTGGGATAGTATTGAGATTTTGAATCTGGTAATAATGGTGAAAAATAAATGAAATCAAGCATTCCACTTAAAAAGAATAAGGTTTTTTATGTAAAAAATATGGATGGAGGGAAAACTGAAATGAGAAGAATTGCAATAATGTTAACAGTAGTATTAGCGGTTACATACTTGCTATCACTATCTGCACTGGCTTCTGAACTTTCGATTCGGGTAGTGGTAAATGGTGCAAAGATAAATTTTCCGGATGCAGAGCCGTTTATTGATGAGAATTCTAGGACACAGGTACCTATCAGGTTTGTCGGAGAAGCTCTGGGTGCAGATGTAAACTGGGATGGAAATACGAAAAAAGTGACAATATCATTAAATGAAAGAAAAGTTGTACTTCAAATTGGGAATATGGATTATGAAGTGAACGGACAGAAAAGGCAAATGGATACCGTGGCGTTATTAATGGGGGACAGAACTTTTGTGCCTGTAAGATTTGTAAGTGAAGCTTTGGGAGCAACTGTGAAGTGGAATGCAAATATAAGAACGGTGTATATTGATATGAATGGTGACGCAATGGTTTCTCCGGACCGACGGAAGGGTCAGTAAAGTATTATGATGGAATAGCTTTTAATGAAGCAACGGATGTTGACCCTTATGGCAGAATAAAGGTTGAGAAGTTAAAGGAGTTTTTGCTCAAGTTGGCAGACCAGCTGAGGTTTGTGAAGGAAAACGGGAAATATTATATTGAATGTGAGTATCCTGAGAAACCTGAGGGTTATGAGTGGAACTTAATAATAAGAATTTATAACAAAGACAATTCCTATGAAGCATATACTCCGACTACTCGTGTTCCTGGCTGTAAAATACCTACAGAAGGTTCTTTTAGGATAGAAGCTACAGCTATTAAGGACATAAATAGCATTAATTTCTTCAATATAGCGATTTCATTAGATCATCCGAAAACTGATAACCTAGGTATATTAAATATAGTTTATTCCATGGATAAATCAGATATGAGGGCTAAATTTGCACCGGAGTCAGGAACTATACCTTCTGAGAATTATTCAGCAACATTTAACTTTGATAAGATGTTTCAATGGTAAAATCGTTTTCTGTATAATATTTTTATATTTTAAATTAATACTTGGAAAAATTTTCTTTTACAGTTTTTATGATTGATTATGGTATAGTAAGCATTGAAACAATAGTACTTAATGGAACTTTGAATATTTACTAATGAAAACAGTTTAAAATAGCTTTAAACCTTTCAATAGATACAAGATAATTG